>NZAJ01000079.1 GCA_002687495.1 Micavibrio sp.
CTGAAGATTGATCCCACGCTGATACATCCCAAAAAGGAATATCCGATGAGGCGAGATCCAAGATATCAACTTCGAAGCTTTCATCCTTGGCGGCTAAGTTATCAGCCATCCAATTTGCGATTTTTGTCGATTGGGAATCATCGCGGTGTGACCCGGATATAAGTAAGAATTTCATTTAACTGCCTTTAGTGGCTCTTATTCTTTTAAGTCCTAAGAGCGCTCTTTTAGTTTTTTCTCAAGCCAGTGAATTGTGTATTCTCCGCTGATAAATTCAGGCTGCTGTAAAATCCAATCATGCAGTGGCAGAGTTGTTTTCACACCATCTACAATTGTCTCACGAATAGCTCTGCGCATACGCTTGATACATTCTTCACGGCTACGACCATGTACAATCAACTTCCCGATCATAGAATCATAATATGGCGGGATGCTGTAGCCATTATATATAGCGCTATCGAAACGTACGCCAAGGCCACCTGGCGCATGAAATTGTACAATCTTACCAGGAGATGGAATGAATGTGTCAGGGTCTTCAGCATTGATACGAATTTCAATCGCATGACCACGGAACTTTGGTGAGGTCTTAATCGATAGCTCTTCACCAGCAGCAACACGAATTTGTTCAGCGATCAAGTCAATCCCTGTAATCATTTCTGTCACTGGGTGCTCAACCTGAATACGTGTGTTCATTTCCATGAAGTAGAATTTCTCATCTTCATAGAGAAACTCAATCGTCCCTGCGCCACGATAGCCCATACGACGAATTGTATCTGCAGCAAGCTCACCGATTTCTTCACGAAGTTTTTCAGGCAATACAGGAGACGGCCCTTCTTCCACGAGCTTTTGGTGACGTCTTTGGATAGAACAATCACGCTCGCCAAGATGAATGGCGTTTCCATGCGTATCACCGAAAACTTGGATCTCGATGTGACGTGGGTTACCTAAGAATTTCTCAATATAAACTGTATCATCGCCAAAGTTAGCTTTTGCCTCACGGCGCGCTGTTGTGAAAGCTTCTTTGAACGCGCCCGCTTCTGTAACGACCTGCATCCCTTTACCGCCACCGCCGCTTGCCGCTTTGATGATAACAGGGAAGCCCATATCTTCAGCAACTTGCAGACCTTCTTCAGGCGTATTTACGCCGCCTTCCGATCCAGGAACAACTGGAAGGCCAAGCTCTTTAACAGTTTGCTTAGCTGTAACCTTATCGCCCATCTTTTCGATATGCTCTGGCGTTGGACCGATGAACGTAAATCCATGCTCTTCGACCATGCGTGCAAATTGCGCATTTTCAGAGAGAAAACCATAACCCGGGTGAATAGCTTCTGCCCCAGTTAGTGCTGCAGCACTTAGGATCGCTGGGATATTTAGGTAGCTATCTTTACCTTGTGGTGGGCCGATACATACTGACTCATCAGCGAGGCGCACTGCCATCGAGCTACTATCAGCTGTTGAGTGCACAGCCACAGTTTCGATACCCATTTCACGGCAAGCACGGATAATGCGCAAGGCAATTTCGCCGCGATTGGCTATAAGGATTTTTTTGAACATAGGTTTGATTCCTATTCGTTAGCTTACTCAATAACCATCAATACATCGCCGAACTCTACTGGCTGACCGTCACCAACAAGAAGTTGTGTCACAGTACCAGATTTATCAGCTTTGATTGGGTTCATCACCTTCATGGCTTCGATAATTACCAAAGTATCGCCCGCTTGAACGCTTTGACCTTTGCTTACAAATGATGGTGCTCCTGGCTCAGGCTGTAAATATACAGTACCAACCATTGGCGATGTAACAGCGCCAGGGTGTGTATGGGCTGTCGTATCAGTAGAGGTACTCGCCATTTGAGGAATCGCCGGATCAGACGGCATTGCTGGAACTGCAGCAGATGGGGCAGCAGCCATAACAGCCGTTCCGCCTTTACTTAAACGAATCGATTGATCTTTTGCAGTAATTTCAATCTCAGACATTCCTGTCTCTTCAATCAGCTCAGCAACTTGCTTAATAGCGTCAATGGTATCAGAATCAATTTTCATGCGACTTCACATCTCTTTTATTTTTAAATTATCAGGACTGCTTACAAGAGTTTGAAGAGCTTTTCAAGAGCTAGTACATATCCTTTTGCACCCAACCCCTTGATCACTTCGCTTGCAACGGGCTGTATATAAGAGATATGGCGAAATTTTTCACGTTTTTCAGGGTCAGAAATATGCAGCTCAATTATGGGGATATCAAGTGTTTTCAACGCATCGTGGAGTGCGACCGAGGTATGTGTATAAGCAGCTGCATTAATTATGAGCCCATCAGCATCTCCGCGCGCTTGCTGAATCCATGTTACAAGTTCGCCTTCGTGATTGGATTGACGAAAATCCACATCAACACCAAGCTCATTTGCCTTTTCAAGGCACCAGCCTTTAATATCATCAAGCGTATCCGAGCCGTATATCTCGGGCTCACGAAGGCCTAGCATGTTCAAATTAGGGCCATTTAAAATCAGAATTTTTTTCATGGTCTCAAACTCATTTATCTTAATGCGCACCATGATCATGATGATGGTGATGATCGCCGGACATTGCGCTGGCTGGCGAGACCACCTTCACCTCAACCGTCACAGGCGCATGATGCTCAAAATTCAAAGTCAGGGGGAATGCACTTCCTTCCTCTAAAGGGTTTTCAAGCCCCATTAGCATGATGTGATGGCTCATCGGTTTAAGCTCAACCATTTCACCTGCCGGTAAATCATACCCTTCAACTTTGCGCATTTTCATCACATCTCCCTCCATAATATGGGTGTGCAATTCAACACGCTCAGCCACATCCGCGCTGGCAGCTATGAGTTTATCATCTTGCTCGTTCGTGCTTTTAATTTTCAAAAAAACTGCGCCATTTTTTTGCGCGCTAGCCGTTACAAACGCATAGGGATTCTCTATGACATAGGCATCCGATTTCGTTGCCATTGAATGTGATGAGATTAAAACAGAGCTCACTAACGCGAATAGAGCAAAAGCTATTTTGTAATATCTGGAGATCATAATGCTGAATCCTTGGCTTCTTGTATAACTTTTTGGAACTCCGTAGCGGTTGGCACTTGGCCTATATTGATAATCCAAAGAATACGGTTATTTATAAAGAATGTGGGAATAGTTGGTGAGCCAAGCGCTCTATTATAGGAATAATTTTTTTTCAGCTGCCTGGTGATTTTTTGATCCTTCATATCCTCAATAATCTGCTCTTTATCTAGATCAAGCTCTTCAATTATTTGATCTATAAGGACATCATTTAAAGGTCTATATGTTTCTATGAGCGCATTATGCGCCTCGATGAATTTGCCTTGCCTGCCAGCGGCATAGGCGAAATGACCCGCCAAATTTCCTTCTATTGTTTGAGAAAAAATAGGTCTTGGAATAAACAAAACATCTTTTTCATTTTTCAGGATTGTTTTGAGCGCAGGGTCCGTGTCATGGCACTTACCGCAGCTATAATCCAAGAACTCCACGATCGTGAGCTTAGCATCTGGATTACCTTGCGTATATTCGGGCTTCACGTTGTGAACAGCAAATTTAACGTAAGCATAGTTAATGCTGCTATAAGAAAGATAGCCCGCGAGCGACACCAAAAGAATGATAATAATTCTATAGATCATACACGCGAGCTTATCATAAATTAATCAAGAAGTTTAACCTTCATTCGCAAGTTTTGCGCGTTCTTCTTTGATAATATCCATGAGCGCATTCTTAGGCACATAACCCGGCACGAATTGTGTTCCTACAATAAAGGCTGGCGTCCCTTGGACACCAACGTCCTGAGCAACCGTCATGTCTTTATCAAATTCTGCTTTCACTTCTTCAGAAGCCGCGTCTTTTTTAAGCTGCTCAGCATCAAGACCAATGCTTTCACCAAGCTTCATAAGCTCTTCTTCTGTTTTAGGGCCTTTATGCTCCATTAAAGCGACATGATATTCAAAATACTTCCCTTGCTTGTGCGCCGCCAGCGACCATAAAGCCGCAGTTTGTGATGTTGGGCCTAAAATCGCCATTTCATTAAAGACAACACGGACCTTATCATCTTCGTCAACTACAGCCTGAATATCAGGTAAAGCGCGCTTACAATATCCGCAATTATAGTCGAAAAATTCAACGATTGTGATATCTGCATCTTCAGCACCTACGGAAGGCGCTTCTTTGCGTGAAAAGTGTTCTTTATATTCTTCAATCTTTTCAGCCGCTTTCGCTTGCTGATCACGCGTTTCATTTGCGCGGTGCAGTTCGATTGCATCAAAGAGGACCTGTGGGTCAGCCAAGATAACGTCTTTAACGGCTTGCTCAAATTCTGCTTTGTCTTTGAATGTAAATTCTTGCGCCTGTGATGACGCAGTGGCGCCAACCAAACAAAGGGCTGCTGCTACTGAGCCTAGAAGTGTGAGCTTCAGCTTTTTTCCCACCATAAGATTCTCCTTAATTTATTTTTAAAAATCTGTTCAATATATGATTGTACATGAATCTCTATTCGTTGTGTAGCATCACTTCGTTACATTATGAACGTTGTGCACGTTCTAAATTTTCAACATGGGTTAAAATATCTTTAGCGCGCAGCCATGTTTTACTGCCCTGCTCACTCGCTTGCAGCACATGAGCAGCTTGCATACGTGCATAAGGGAGGCGGCGCGTTAGAACCGCTTCTTCTGCTAAATGCAGCTTGGCTTGGATCTCATCCCCTAAACGCCCATACGCTGTAGCGAGCAGGCGATGCGCTCTTGAGGATTTAGATTCTTTTGCCAGCGCTATGTTTAAATTTTCTACGGCTTCTTTTAGACGTTTTTGATCATTACCGCTTTCAATCAAGCTATGGGCATACGCGATCCGAATAAGCGGCGCATCCGGCTTTAAGAAAACCGCTTTCTTATAGGGCGCTAAGGCTTTTTCAATTTGCGAATATTCAGATAGCATTTGCCCCTTTAGCTCATAAAAATACGGATTATGTGGCTCTCGTGCGATGAGTGCATCAATACCGGAAATCGCTTTATCTATGTCATTTTGACGATAGAAAGCGATAGCCCTTGCATATTGAGCCGCGATAGATTGATCAGAATCATCATATTCCCATGCCACACTTCCCGGATTGATAAAGCCGACAAGCTTTGCTTTCATGCGCGCATGTTGCTCAATCCACTCTGCGGGCAAGCTTTTATCTTTATATTCTGGATGCTCGTCAATGAGCGCTTTAATAGCATCAATACGATCACGCGTGACAGGGTGGGTACGCATATATTGGCTTTGGCGTGATGCAGGTAGCAACTCTTCGGATTGAAGCTTTTCGAAAAAGCTGGGCAGGCCATCCGCCGTAAATCCAGCGCCTTCAAGATATGAAAAAGCCGCTTGGTCAGCGCTTGATTCTTGTATGCGGCTATGTGCGAGATAGCGTCCTGCCGCCATGCTTTGCGAGCCCATAATCACAGCGCCAGCCGCCTCACCCTCGCCTGTAGCGAGGGCAGCGCCAAGACCCAACACCATCCCCAAGATACTCTCATAGGATGCACGCTCCATTGCTGCGCGCGATTTAATTAAGTGCCCACCAGCAATGTGACCAAGCTCGTGGGCGAGCACACCCATAATTTCTTGCGGGCTGTCCGTTTTCTCAATCAGGCCTGTATAGAAAAAGATGTTAGCCCCGCCAGCCACGAAGGCATTAATATCAGTGCTTTGCACAAGCACAATATTCACACCATCTTGCGGGATATGTGCCTGAACAAGCAAAGGCTGCATCCATTGCTTAAATATTTCCTCGATCTCTGTATCACGGATAAGTGTCGGACGGGCTTGCGCATGCGCGCCGCGCGGCAAAGATGTCATGAGCAATGAAAGCATGGATAGCAGCATCACTAAAGACGCAAAACCTCTAGAAGCTTTTGTCATCTTTGCTTTGATCTTTAATCGAATTTGCATCATGATAAGCACTTAAGGCTCGCCTTTATAATTACCGCTATATTTCAGCATATAGATTTTAAACAAGATAGAACATGAATATAATTTTACAATGGATCGATTTTATCTGGCTGCCCGTTATCCTCCTCGTCGTTAATAAACAGCAAAAGGCCGTTGCCGCCGGCATGTTTTTATCATGCGCGCTGATGATGCGGCTCCAAATCGAACTCATAGAAAGCACAGGCTTTAATACCGGCTTACTCGATTTTTTAGGTTCAAACGTGCATAACAGGGCTCTTGCCGTGTATAATATCTTTTATATGGCATATGTTATGCTTGCTTTATTTTCTCCGCGCGTGATGGCAGCGGTGTTTTTAGGCGCTTCGATCACTATTTTCTTTGCAGCCAGCATAACTTCAATGATAGTGATGGTTTTGTAAAATAATAAGGATAAAAAAATATTCCATGAGTAGAAATAAAGCTAAAACGAAAGTACGCACCGCCAAGGGCCGCAAGAATGCCTCTACACGTTGGCTGAAGCGTCAGCTCAATGACCCGTATGTCACACGCGCTAAACAAGATGGTCTGCGTGGGCGCGCGGCTTATAAGCTGATCGAGCTTAATGAAAAATTGGACTTCTTGAAACCTGGGCAAGTGATTGTCGATTTAGGTGCTGCGCCCGGTGGCTGGTGTCAGGTGGCAACAAAGCATGGCGCGCGCGTAGCGGCGATTGATTTGCTTGAGATGGA
>NZAJ01000080.1 GCA_002687495.1 Micavibrio sp.
AATATAACCATAAGGTCTCATGCGTTAATAAAGCTTTGCGCGGCGCGAAATCTACGCCTGGATATGATGGTATTGTTCGCTTGGTTGAAAAAAATCAAGATATTCATGATGATGAAAGAGTTATAGCGCTTGAATTGTTAAATCTTGTCTATGATTTGATAAAACCGCTCATTGAACTGTATGAAAATAATGAAGATAGTTCTTTAGAAGGGTTGTTGAGGACACATATTTCTGTTTGTGAGGCTTTGGCGGATTTACCTGATGTTAAAGGTGAAGAGCGTTTATGGAGTGGTGACCAAGGACAGCAGGCTTCTGATTTTTTCTCTACACTCATGCAGCATGCGCATAATGCTCAAAGTTTGAAAGCTAGAGATTATTCAGGGACATTAGCACATTTTATGAATGGCGTAAGTTTGCGCAGGACATATGGTGTGCATCCAAGATTACAAATATTAGGCCAACTTGAAGCGCGAATGCTCGATGCTGATTTGGTTATTTTAAGCGGATTAAATGAAGGGTCATGGCCGGCCGAAGTGGCGATTGATCCATGGATGTCTAGACCTATGAGGAAAGCTTATGGTTTGCCAGCTTTAGAGCAAGCTATCGGGTTTTCTGCGCATGATTTTGTGCAAGGTTTTTGCAATATAAATGTTGCTTTAACACGCTCAATGAAAAGCGGTAGAGCGCCTTCTGTGCCTTCTCGATGGCTGCAGCGTTTAGATGCTGTGTTGAAAGCATGTGGCAAGACTGGGCTTGAGAGTTTATATGATGAGGAGATTAATATATGGGCGGAGAAGCTGGATCATGCCGAGCAATATACTCCGATTTCAGCCCCAGAACCACGTCCGCCTGTTTCTGCACGTCCTCGAAAAGTATCAGTCACTAAAGTTGAAACATGGCTCAAAGATCCTTACTCAATCTATGCTTATTATATTTTAAAGCTAAAGCCTTTAAAGGCGATTGAGCGTGACGTTGATGCCTCTTTAAAAGGTGAAGTGCTGCACTCAATTTTCGAGAATTTCGTTACGGCTTACCCTGATAAAATGCCTGATAATTGCAATGGTGAGCTTAATAAAATAGCGCATAATGTATTGCAAGATTATGACGATAACCCTGTTTTATGGGGTTTTTGGTGGCCACGATTTGACAATATTGCGAGCTGGTATGTTGCTAAGGAAAAAAGCTGGAGAGCTGCAAGCTCTGTTTTAGCAATCGAAAAGCATGGGCAGTTTAAGATTTATGGCGAACAAGGCGATTTTATTGTGCATGGGCGTGTTGACCGTATTGATATTCTGCGTGATGGGCAAGCGGCTATTATTGATTATAAAACAGGCCAAGGTGAGTTAACGGCTAAGGCGCTTAAAATGGGTGATCTTCCGCAATTGCCGCTTGAGGCGCTTATATTAAAACATGGTGGGTTTGATGGTGTTAAGCCCTATGAAACTTCTTATTTAGGCTATTGGATCATGGGCGGTAAGAATTCTAAAATTATTGCAGAAGAGAAAAAAGTTGATGAGCTGCTAGAGCGTGTTGAAGATAATTTATGTGCTTTAATTGAGCATTTTGATAAAGAGGAAACGCCGTATTTATGCATGCCTCGCCCTGACCTAACTATGCGTTATAATGATTATAAGCATTTATCGCGCGTGAAGGAGTGGGGTGCGCTGGATGATCAGGATTATACTGATGGAGAGGCTGCCTGATGGTTGAAAATATTGCTGCACAATCTGGTGATGTTGATCTCCTCTCTCAAGATGCTACAGCGCGTCAATTCGATGCGAGTACGCCTGAAAATAATGTTTGGGTTGGAGCGTCTGCTGGTACTGGTAAGACAAAGGTTTTGACAGATCGCGTATTGCGATTGCTTTTACCTCGTGAAAATGGTGCGGCGGCGAGCCCTGCGCATAAAATATTGTGTCTGACTTTCACGAAGGCAGGAGCCAGTGAGATGTCAATTCGTATTGCATCTGAGCTTGGGTCTTGGGCTGTGATGGATGATTTGAAGCTTCATGAACGTTTGAAGGCTCTTTATGGCCGTACAGCAAAAGAGCATGAGATTAAGGCTGCTCGTGAGCTTTTTGCGGATGTCGTGGATGTGCCAGGTGGTTTGAAAATTATGACCATTCATTCTTTTTGTCAGTCCGTTTTAGGGCGCTTTCCGCTTGAAGCTGGTGTTAGTCCTCAATTTAGATTGATCGAAGAACAAGATGCAGCAAATCTTATTGAGCAAGCGCGTAGAGCTGTTATGAGCGGTGGTGTAGAAGATGATGATATTCGCTCTGCTATTCATAATGTTGCTTCTTTTGTGAATGATGAGCAATTTTCGTCACTTTTAGAGGGTTTTATCTCGGAACGTGAGCAGTTTTTTAAAGTCTTGGATCGTATTGGCGGCGTTAATGGGATTTATCAAGAGCTTTGCCGTTATCATGATATTTCAGCCGATGAGAGCTCTGATGATATATTGAACAAAGCATGTATGGAAGGCGCTTTTGCAAGGGATGAGCTCAAAAAAATATATTTAGCAAAGTTGGATCTTGGTACTGCGAATGAGGTTAAAGATGCTGCGCCGTTAGAGGCTTTTTTGAGCGCGGTAACCATTGAAGAGCGCGTGCAGCTCTTTGAGACAGCTTATCAAAATGTGTTTCTAACATCTGGTGAAATTCGTAAACGTTTAGTCACTTCAAATGTTGCTAAATCTTTCCCTGATGCTGTAGATATTATGCGCTTAGAGGCTGAGCGTATTGTCGCTATATTAGAAAAAATCGCCGCGCATAGACTTTGTTCTTTGACACGAGATTTGTGCTTATTGTGCGAAAAGATATTATTTCAGTATCAGTCTCTAAAAGAGATAGGCGGCTATCTCGATTATGATGATTTGATACAAAAAACTGCGGCCCTTCTTAAAGGTCAAAGAGAAGGGTTTTCTTGTGCAGATAGCTCGTGGGTACAATATAAATTAGATCAAGGTATCGATCATGTGCTGGTGGATGAGGCTCAAGATACCAATCCTATTCAATGGGATGTGATTAGTGCTTTGTGCGGTGAGTTCTTTACGGGGCAAAGTGCACAAGAGCAAGATCGTAGTCTATTCGTTGTTGGAGATGAGAAGCAATCTATCTACTCTTTTCAGCGTGCTTCACCTGTTGCTTTTAATGAGATGAAGGCATTTTTTAAAGCGAGAGTGGAAGAGGCGCAGAAAAAATGGTCTCCCGTTGCTATGAACACGTCCTTTAGATCAACACATAGTGTTTTAAGTGTTGTTGATAGTGTTTTTGCAGATGTAGTGGCGAGAGTTGGTTTGGGTGAAGATAAAGTCGCTCATACTGCTTTTAGGCGGGGGCATGCAGGCTTGGTTGAGCTTTTACCGTTATATCATTTTGATGAGAGTGATGAGAAACTTGGGCTGTGGGATGTGCCAGATGAAGCTCTAAACTTGCAGACAGCGCAGCAAAAGATGGCGGATGCCCTTGCGCAAAAAGTAAAGGGGTGGCTCGATAATCAGGATATATTGCTTTCTAAAGATAGGCCGGTAGAGGCTGGCGATATTATGATCTTGCTCGGTCGGCGCGGTGAGTTGATCAATCAAATTTCTAAAGCCCTTAAGAAGCAAGGGGTTCCGGTTGGCGGGGTCGATAGAATAGTTTTAGGTGATGAACTGGCTGTTGAAGATTTAATGGCTGCAGCGCGTTTTGCTCTTTTGCCTGAAGATGATCTGAATTTAGCGTGTTTTCTAAAGTCCCCGTTCATTGGCCTTAATGAAGATGAGCTTTTTCATGTGGCTTATGGGCGTGAGGGAAGTTTATGGGACGTTGCGCGTAAAGCTCTACCGCAAGCCCATATTTCTTATATGAAAGAGATGATAAAAGTCGGCCGTAATGAGAAGCCGTATGAGTTTTTTGCATATATGCTGCACTCGCAGTGCCCTGCTGATGATGTGAGCGGTTTAAGAGCACTCCTAACAAGGCTGGGGAGTGATGTTAAAGATGCGCTTGATGAATTTATGAGTGCAGCTCTTAGCTTTGGTATGAATGATGTGGCTTCACTGCAGCAATTTGTTTTTGAACAAGAGCGGGGCGCTTCTGAAATTAAGCGTGAGCAAGAAGAGGGCGGCGGTTTTGTGCGTATCATGACTGTGCATGGCTCTAAGGGTTTGCAGGCGCCAATCGTGATCTTGCCAGATACTACGCAGAAGCCGCGTGGCTCTAGTGGGGTTAAGGCAAATCAAAAGTTGCTTTGGCCAGATAAAACCGGTGTCAGTATCCCTTTATGGGCAGCGAATAAGGATGTTGAAACTGAATTTTATAAAGATCATAAGGTTAAAATCGATGATGTTTTAGAAGAAGAAAAACGCCGCCTTCTTTATGTTGCGATGACGCGTGCGGAGGATCGTCTTTATGTTATGGGCGCTGCACCGAAGAAAAAGCCCAAAGATAGACATGTTCCTGAAAATTGTTGGTATGAGCTCGTGCAAAAAGGCATGCTAGCGCATCCTGAAGTGCAAGATTTAGGCGATGGTCATTTAATTGTGCAGCATAAGCAGCTTGCCAAAGTTAAAGGCAATACACAGAAAGAATTGCAAAGGCCTGCGAAGGTGCGTGCTGTTCCCCAATGGGCTTATGAGAGCGTTGAAGAGCTCAATGAGCCACTCATCGATATTATACGTCCTTCACAAATGGCAGAAGTTGCTTCTTCGCCGATCTCAGGCACTGATGAACGTCGCTTTGCGCGCGGCAATCTCATTCATAAATTGTTGCAGGTATTACCCGATATTCCAAGGCAGAGATGGAATGAAGCGGGGGGGGCATATCTTAAGCGCTATGCGGATGGTTTTAGCGAGAGGCAATGTGAAGAGATTTTAAATAATAGCTTACGTGTTTTAAATGATGAGGCCTTTAAGGATATTTTTGGCCCCGGCTCTCGTTCAGAGGTGCCAATTAACGGTTTGGTTCAAGGGCAGGGCTTTGTTAATGGTCAGATAGATCGCTTATTAGTTCAAGAGGATAAGGTTCTATTTATCGACTATAAAACCAATAGACCGCCGCCCCACGATGTTGAAAATGTGCCAGAGATTTATAAAAAGCAAATGAGCATTTATGCTGAAATCTTAAGGCAAATCTATCCTGATAAAGCTATTTCTGGTGCGTTACTATGGACGGATGGACCGTTTTTGATGAAAATTTAATTTTCTTTATTCTCTATATACTTGATCTTAATGATTAATAAGCCATATTAAAGGAATAGTCTTTAAGTTTTAAGAAGGGATGTATTATGTCGAGCATTGAAGTTAATGATGGTAATTTTAAAGAAGAAGTCTTAAGTGCAGACATTCCTGTGCTCGTTGATTTTTGGGCGCCATGGTGCGGACCCTGTAAACAGCTCTCTCCTTTAATTGATGAAATTGCGTCTGAATTTTCAGGTAAGGTTAAGGTTGTTAAGATCAATATTGATGAATCTCCTAATATTCCTGCCGAATTTGGTGTACGCGGCATTCCGACTTTGATGGTGTTCAAAGGCGGTGAGCTAGAGGAAACACGCGTTGGCGGTATGCCTAAAGGCCAGCTTACAGAGTGGGTTTCAGGCGCTTTATAATTATCGGCAATTCAGCTTTTATTTTTTTACGTCCCCGCTTTTTGCGGGGATACTTGTATGTAGGGGGGGGGGCTGTATTTAAATTGTATTTTCCGCTTAAGCCATTGTTTTTATATCCATATCCAGATTCGTGATATTGTTCGTCGTAAAAACCCTAGGGGGGTGGGGGGCTAGCTTTGAAATTGAGACATAGCTATAGCGCTGCAAACTTAATTATAGGATATTATGCCTATATTTTCAAGCTTGCAGTGTTATTTGTAAGAAGAATAAAAAAGCTTATTTCGCAGTTTCTGCAGAGAGCACCATGATCATTTGGCGGCCTTCAAGCTTAGGCTGAAGATCAACTTTACCAACGTCAGAGACTTCTTCGATCATACGTTTAAGTAGATCCATACCAATATCTTGGTGAGCCATTTCACGGCCACGGAAACGCATGGTAACTTTTACCTTGTCACCTTTTTCCAAGAATTTACGCGCATTTTTAAGCTTTACTTGATAGTCATGCTCTTCAATACCCGGGCGGATTTTCACTTCTTTAACATCTACTGTTTTTTGGTTTTTACGGGCTTCAGCAGCTTTTTTTTGCTGCTCGTATTTATACTTACCGTAATCTAGAATTTTACAAACAGGTGGTGTTGCATTAGGAGAAACTTCTACTAGATCCAGCCCTTCTTCTTCAGCGCGTTTTAGCGCATCAGGAACAGACATCACGCCGAGCATTTCACCTTCAGAGTCGATAACTCTTACTTCGTCTGCGCGTATATCTTCGTTAATACGTGTCCCATCCTCGTTACGGCGGGGCTGTGTTGGTCTTACTGGTCTAGCGATGGCTTTCCTCCATAGTTGTTATAAAGCTAGGTTATCATACCTTTAAAATAGTATAGAAGCTATTAATAAGGTGGTTTTTTAACCTTTGCAAGGCTTTGTGAGTGTGGGTTAGTTCATTATCATGATTATATAATTCAAGTAGGCCGCAAAACTAGCCCAAATAAATGTTGGCACGCTTAAAAGGCTGCTTATTTTTGATGTTTTGTAGCTCATATAGATGTAGGCGGCGAGTGGGATTTGTGAGGTGATAATCCAATAAAATCCAAGCTCAATCATTTGATTATCAAAGAATATAAAGCTCCAAGCCCAATTTATGAGCATATAGATCGTGAATATGATAAGCGCATTTCGGCGCTTGGTTGTCGATGGTTTCAGGCATAGTATCGCCCCAGAGATCGCAAGGAGAATGTAAAGAATGCTCCATACGATAGGGAAGGCTATATCGGGCGGCGTTAGTGATGATTTTTGAAGCGTTGCATACCAATCCATATTGGCGCGTGTGACAAGGCCGATCACATAAGATATGCCAAGAAACAAGCTTATCCATACAAGTGTAATCAGCAAGGCCTTAGATTTAGAATAAGAGAGCATACGCATATCTTAATAAGGTGCTTTGCATTCTTGTGCGAGGGATTCGATAGCTTTATCAAGGGCCTCAACATTTTGTGCTTGCGAGCCTAGGCGGCGAATAGCGACTGTGCGCTCTTCTGCTTCTCTTGCGCCGATGGCGTAGAGTACTGGCGTTTTATTTACAGCTGAATGCTCACGGACTTTGTAATTGATTTTTTCATTACGGATGTCCAGCTCTGCGCGGATGCCTGCATCGAGAAGTTTTTGATGTACTTCTTTCGCGTATTCATCGGCTGAGCCTGTGATGGTGGCCACTACGCATTGGACAGGGGCTAGCCATAGCGGGAGTTTGCCTGCGTAGTTTTCAATCAAGATACCGATGAAGCGTTCAATTGAGCCGAGGATTGCGCGGTGAAGCATGACGGGGCGATGGCGCTCGCCGTCTGAGCCGATAAAGGTCGCGTCTAAGCGCTCTGGCAGGTTGAAATCAAGTTGCAGGGTTGCGCAGCCCCATTCGCGGCCGATTGCATCACGGATGATAAAGCCAAGCTTAGGGCCGTAAAATGCGCCGTCACCTTCATTAATAGTATATTCAAGGCCTATCGCATCCATGGCGTCCATAAGGCCTTGCTCAGCTTTGTCCCATAGTTCGTCCGAGCCAATGCGCTGCTCTGGGCGGGTTTCAAGTGTGACAGTGTAGTCGTCAAAGCCAAGGTCTTTATAGATATCAAGAGCGAGCTTACAGAACTCGATGCTTTCTTCGAGGATTTGGTCTTCGCGGCAGAAAATATGCGCATCATCTTGGGTGAATTGGCGTACGCGCATGAGGCCGTGCAAAGCGCCGTGGGCTTCGTTGCGGTGACAGCAGCCAAATTCTGCCATGCGGATGGGTAGATCTTTGTAAGACTTGATGCCTTGCTTGAAGATCTGTACGTGCGCGGGGCAGTTCATAGGTTTGAGCGCGAGGAACTCTTTTGGCTCTTCTTTAAAGATCGGGCCGTCTTCTTCTGTGTTTGGCACAACATCAGGCACGACAAACATATCTTCGCGGTATTTTTGCCAGTGGCCGGATTGTTCCCAGAATTTAGAATGCATGAGCTGAGGAGTTTTCACCTCTTGGTAATGCGCTGCGGTTAGGCGGCGGCGCATATATTGCTCAAGCTGTTGCCAGATGAGGTAGCCTTTTTCATGCCAAAAGACTGAGCCTTGCGCTTCGGGTTGGAAATGGAAAAGCCCCATTTCTGTACCTAGCTTACGGTGATCGCGCTTTTCTGCTTCTTCGAGCATGTGTAGATAGTCTTTAAGTTCTTTATCATTGCGCCATGCTGTGCCGTAGATGCGGGTGAGCATTTGATTGTTTGAGTCACCGCGCCAGTAAGCGCCGGCCACTTTCATGAGTTTAAAGACACCGACATGCTTTAAGGATGGTAGGTGCGGGCCGTGGCATAAATCGATAAATTCGCTATCGCCTTGTTGGTAGAGCTGAAAGCCGTCTTCTTGGTCTGCGCGCTCAACGATGTCCATTTTATATGGCTCGCCGCGTTTTTCGAAAGCGGCCAATGTGTCAGCTTTGCTGTTTAAGCTCTTATGGATCGGTGCGTTTGTCTCTTTGAGCTTGCGCATTTCCTTTTCGATTTTTGCTAAATCTTCTTCTGAAAGCGGTTTCGGGGTCTCTACGTCATAGTAGAAGCCGTTTTCAATTGTCGGGCCGATGGCGAGCTTGGCTTCAGGATAAAGGTTCTTCACGGCGCGAGCGAGAAGCTGCGCAGTGACGGTGTGGCGCATGATCTCAAGGCCTTCATCGCTATCGAGCTTGATGATGGAGAATTGAGCATCTTGAGTGATGGGGTCGCACAGATCACGCTGTTCACCATTTACAGTGACAGCTATAGAGGCTTTAGCAAGGCTTTTGGCAATGCTTTCTGCGATTTCTAGGCCCGTTACGCCGCTCGCATATTCACGTGTTGCGCCGTCAGGAAGTGTGATTGTTATCTGTTCGCTCATTTTACTCTGCAATGCTTGTGTCATAATAAGCGAAATTAGCGCTCATTCATTGCATTATCAAGCGTTTTGATAAATGGTTTGAGTAAATATTGCATGACAGTTTTCTCACCAGTCAAAATATCGGCTGTGGCAACCATACCTGTTGTAATGGGAAGCACCTCGCCTTTGCGCTTAAGTTCTGTTTCGTATGTGCGAAGACGTACGCGGTAAAAGCTGTTGCCTTCTTCATCTTCAACAGTATCGGCAGAAATGTCTATAAGCTCGCCTTCCAAGCCGCCATAGATTGAGAAATCATAGGCACTGATTTTGATCATTGCCGGTTGACCAGGGAAAATAAAAGCACGATCAGAAGGGCGCACTTTTGCTTCGACAATAAGTTGGTCGTCTTTTGGTACGATCTTGATAAGGTCTTCGGCTGGGCTAACAACACCGCCAATCGTATTAACACTGATTTCTTGAATAGTTCCATTTACAGGGGATTTGATCTCTGTACGTCCTTTTCTTTGCTCTAAGGCGGATAGACGTTCTTTGATTTCGTTCATCTCTAAGAGCTTTGTTGAAAGCTCAGCTTGGGCTTGAGCTTTTGCCGTGTTTTTAACTTCTTCTATACGCGCTTGTGCTTCTTCAATAGAGGCCTGAATACGCGGCAGGGATGATGTATAGCCATTAAGCTCTGTACGCTTTTCTTGAATGGCGCGATCAAGCTGCATCAGCTCCATTTTTGAGGCAGAGCCGCGCTCTACGAGAGGGCGTACGATATCCGCTTCATCACGCTGAAGGGCAATTGTTCGGCGTGTATCGCCAATCCGTGTGTTGAGTTCTCTAAGTTCTTGGTTTCTTTGGTTAAGCTGTTGTTCTAAAACATTGAGCTGTCCTTGTAATGACTGTCGATTAGCGCGAAAAGCATTTAGCTCCTCTGTTACGCTTGATGGTGAGCCTTTCATGACTTCTTCAGGAAAATTAATAGTGCCTACACCTTCTACTTCGGCTTGAAGGCGGGTGATGGAGGCTAATAAGCCCAGATATCGCGCTTTGTTAGCGCCAAGATCTGATTCGGCTTCGATGGCGTTTAGGCGCATGAGGACTTGGCCAGCTTCGACAATATCGCCTTCTCGCACTACGATTTCTTCGACAGTTCCCGCATCAAGGCTTTGAATAGCTTGTACTTCTGTAGATGGGATGACTTTACCTTCGCCGCGTGTCACTTCATCGAGCGATGCTAAATTCGCCCAGACAATAAAGATGAGAATAAAGGCGCAGATTGCCATGAGCAAAAGATGTTTTGATAAAGGGAGGTCGTCATCTGTATCAAACACTCTTAGGGCGTGCGCTTCTAAGCGCTGAGCCTGTTCTTTCGCCCAGCCTTTTCTGAGTTCATTCCATTCGGGCTCATCATTGATAGTTTTATTTTTCTGCTCAGCTTTTTTTGCTTTTTTCTGGCGTTTTAAGAGCTCTTCTTTTGTGATTTTTTCAGGCTCTATTTTGCCAAGAGTATTTTTTTCATTCTCATTGCTCATAGGCTTATACCTCGGTATTTTCTGCGGTGCTGCCATATTGGCGCGCTTGTAGATTACGGATCACTTCATCTTTTGGACCAAAGGCAACGATGCGGCCACGATCAATAAGGATGAGCTTATCAACGATGCTGAGCATTGGACCTTTATGTGTGATGAGGATGGTGGTTTTGTTTGCACATACAGCATCAAGGCGCTTTTTAAGGCGATTTTCGCTGGCTGGATCCATTGACGCTGTTGGTTCATCAAGGATGAGGACTGGTGGATCATAAAGTAGTGCACGTGCAATTGCCACGGCTTGGCGCTGTCCGCCAGATAAGCTTTCGCCACGTTCGCCGACTTGTGTATCAAGGCCGGCAGAGGAATCGCGTAAAAATTCTAATACGCCTGAGAGCTCTGCTGCTTTCATGACGGCGTGGTCTGGCGCGGTTTCATGGCCCATAGTGATGTTGCTGCGGACAGAGCCGAAGAAGAGCTGAGGGCTTTGTTGGACAGCGCCGACATTACGTCTTAGATCACCTGGATCGATTTGTCTGACATCTGAGCCATCAATTTGCACGGAGCCAGATGTTGGTTGATAAAGATTGAGTAGCAACCTTTCTAGGGTGGTTTTACCAGAACCGACGGCGCCGATGATGCCAACTTTCTCACCAGGGTTGATGGTAAAGCTTAAGTTTTTAACAGCTGGTGTTTCTTGGCCCGGATAGTTGAAAGTGACATCTCTAAATTCAACGCGGCCTTGGATATGAGGCTGGGTGATGAAATGTTTACCTGCTGGTCTTTCAACATCTTTTTTCATCAGATCATCTAATTGATTGAGTGATTCTTTTGATTGGCTTAGGCGTGTCATTAGGCCCGCGACTTGTGCTAAAGGCCCCATAGCGCGGCCAGATAGGATTACACAAGCGACGAGGCCGCCCATGGAAAGTTCGCCAGCAATGATTAGGTGTACGCCGACAATTACGATAACGGCGCTAACAATTTGTTGAATAAGAAGCGCCCAATTTTGCGCAAAAGCTGCGATTGTTCTGGATTTAACGGATGTTTTTGATGCTTTGTCGGTGAGCTCTTCCCAGTTACGTTGTGAGTGGCCTTCAGCGGCTTGGACTTTGATGGTTTCTAGGCCGATGATGGTTTCAAAAAGTAAGGCGTTTTTGAGTGCGCTCTCATTCAGGGATTGTTTGATGATTTTTTGCAAAGGCTTTTGTAGAAATAAGCCCATACCGACAATCAAGGGTATCGCAGCAAGAGGGACGAATGCGACTGGGCCGCCTAGTACAGCGATAATGGCGATAAAGAGCAACACAAAGGGTAAATCAATAAGGGCGACCATAGTTGCGGAGGTGAAGAAATCACGTAAGGTTTCAAATTCACGCATGTTGGAGGCTAAAACGCCTGCACTTGGTGGGCGCGCGGTCATTGTCATGCCCATGATTTGTTCAAAGAGCTGGGCTGAGATAATGACGTCCGCTTTACGTCCTGCGTGATCTAGGAAATGGGCGCGAAGGTTTCTGAGGAAGAACTCGAAGATATAGACGATGAGAATGCCGAATGCCAATACCCAAAGCGTATCCAGAGCGGCTTCGCCATTAGGCACAACGCGGTCATAAACATTCATAATGAAAAGTGAGCCGGCTATGCCGAAGAGATTGATAATAATGGCAGCGATAGCAACTTCGCCATAAAGGGTTTTGTTTTTCCAAAATGTTGACCAGAACCAATCGCGGCCAGTATCAATTTCAGCAGGGCCTGCGCGTTCGTCAATGCGTGCGACGGGTCTAACGAAAAAAGCGTAGCCATCATAGATTTTTTCAAATTCTTTAGAGGAAATCGCTTGTTTTTCGTCACGGGTTTCGGCGAATTGTACGATATAGGCTGTTTTGTTCTTTTTGGTTTTGATGTCCCATAGGATACAGGCTTGGCCTTCTTTGAGCGCGATTATGCAGGGAAGGTTTGGCGCTATGGAGAGGGATTCTACATTCCGATCAACAAGGTGCGCGGTTAAATTGGCGCGAGATGCGGCGCGTATGAAAAGGGACGGTGTGATGCCTGTCGGCGGGATTGGGAGGCCGGCGGTCAAGGCGTCTGTGCTTGTACGTCTGCCGTAAAAGCCTGCGAGAATTGTGAGGCATTCGACTAAAGGCATGCGAATAGCCATGCGGTCTGCTTGTAGCGGCCAGCCATCGCCAGCTTCTATTTTCTTTGGCTCTGCTGTTTGTTCTAGGCTTTGTTCGGGCTGAGATTCAGTTTGAGCGCCAGAGAAGTTTTTCTTAGCGCTCAATTTATCGGCTTCGTTATTTGAATCTTTTGGGTTATTGCTCACTGGCTATCGACCTTTTCTTCCTAATGGAAGTGGCCGTTTTATTAGCGTGCTTCCATTGTTTGACTCTCTGACCACATGATGTCTGATGCGACGTTGCTCTCTCTAGGATACTCGACTTCTAGGGATGGGAGCAAGGCTCCTTTTAGAGCTAAGAGACGATAAACGGCAAAAACTTCTAAAAATTCAGAGTTGATGGTGTTTGAGCGAGAAACGAAAAGCTCATTTTGCGCATCCAAAACATCAAGCAATGTACGACGATCGAGATTAAACTGATCTTTATATGCTTTTACAACTTCTGTGTTTGCGTCTGCTTGTGCGGCGAATTCACG
>NZAJ01000081.1 GCA_002687495.1 Micavibrio sp.
AACAAAGTCCAAACGATCATCGCCCACGGTGCAGCAGCCAAAGCTAATCATGAGCAAATCCCTACAGATATCTTACACAATGACACATTGCTGCTTTTACAAGACGAACTTCCTTATGAGCAAAACGCCCCACTTCTGCCCAAAGCCAAAGAATGCAAAACGAAAGTTATTTTAAACGCTGGCGTTATCTGCGACATCGAAAAATATGATCTCAATATGCTGGACTATGTCATCACAGATTATCACCATGCCGATATAATCAAATATGTGAAAAGCAAAGCCCCGAATAAACTCATCACTATCTTTGAGCATGGCGCCGCCATTTCAACCTCAGTACAGCAAGATGCCATTGAGATAGAAGACAAGCCTCCTATTGATAAAAGCTGCGCCGAAGATGCTTTTTGCGGCACATTTGCCGCCGCCATCTTTGCCGGACAATCAGAAGCCAGCGCCCTTAAACGCGCCGCGGTAGCCTACGCCCTTACCGAGAGCAAAAAAGGCGGCTACCACGCCCTCCCATATCCAGATGACATTAAGGAGGCTTTGGCGAATTTATAAAAAGCTACAAGCCAAACCGAAGAGCGAGACCTTCAACGCGCCCTAGATCCTTATCAAGCGCGGCCATAACTTTAGCCATATCTACGCTTTCGTCAGAGCGCCACACACGAAGCGTCTTAATATAGAGCGCCGTTAGCCCCGCAACTTTCATCGCGCCTTTAATACCGCTGACTTCAATACCTGCAGCTTCCAGCATCCAGCTCATAGAACGGCATAAATGCGGGCAAGAAATCACCGCTTGCTTAGGGTCATAATGAAAGCTCTCTAAAACCGTTAAAATACCACCACGATATTCATTCAGTACATCAAAACGCTCCATCATAATATCGAATAGGCGATCACGCGCAGGGGTTTCATTATCAAGCGCCCCTTCCATATTCTCTAGTACTTTACGGTCAATAAGACGCCCGACAAGTGTAAGTATATCGCTACGATCATCCACCACATCATAAAGCTCAGCCAGAGTTAAACCGGCTTTTTCTGCGATCTCTGCCATACTCACATGTGCCCAGCCAATTTCGCCAGACAACGCCATCGCGATGATAGCAATATGATCTTTAAGGTTTTCCTTCGTTTTTTTACTCATATTCTTAACCTTGGTCTTGGCCTTACTCTAAAAACACTATAAGAAATTCTATAAGAGTTTTTAACATTTATAACCATTATAGCAAGGAAGTACTCATCATGTCTCAACCAAAATATGGCGTAGTTGCCGTCGGAAATGCTCTTGTCGATGTTCTCTCACACGCAAGCGAAGAGTTTATCGCCGAGCAAAAGGAAAAATACGGCATGGAAAAAGGTGCGATGACACTTATCGATGAGCCACGCGCTGTTGAGCTATACTCACAAATGCAAGCCGGTATCGAAACATCAGGCGGTAGCGCTGGTAACACCATGGCCGGCATTGCATCTTTTGGTGGTAAAGGCGGCTTCATTGGTAAAGTCGCAGATGATGAGCTAGGAAACATCTTTCGTCACGACCTCGTTTCAATGGGTATCCAGTTTGACACACAGCCACTCATCATGGGTTCAAAAACAGGCCGCTGCCTCATCCTCGTAACACCGGATGCACAGCGCACAATGAACACATTCCTTGGCGCTAGCGTTGAGCTCACCCCTGAAGACATCGACACAAACCTAATCGCGCAAGGCCAAATCACATATCTTGAAGGCTATCTGTTTGATAAAGACACAGCCAAAGCCGCCTTCATCGCAGCCGCAGAAGCCGCTCACGAAGCTGGACACCGCGTGGCTCTTACTCTATCAGACCCATTCTGTGTTGATCGTCACCGCTCAGACTTCCTACGCCTTGTAGAAAGCCATATAGACATTCTGTTTGCGAATGAAGAAGAGATCAAATCCCTCTATATGCAAGAGAACTTCGATGATGCGGTTAGCGCCGTCAGCAAGCATGTTGAAGTTGCAGCCATTACACGCGGAGAAAAAGGCGCAATCATCATCAGCAAGGGCGAAACAATAGAAATCGCAGCTGAGCCGGTTGATAAGGTTGTCGATACAACAGGAGCAGGCGACCAATTCGCAGCAGGCTTCCTCTACGGCTTTACTGAAGGCAAAGATCTTGCGACTTGTGGCAAACTCGGTGCTATCGCCGCGGCTGAAGTTATCTCACATCTTGGCCCTCGCCCAGAAACAGCATATGCAGAGCTTGCTAAAAAAGCTGCATAAATAAGTCACACAAATTTGACATAATGATATTTTTAGATTACCTATTCCTTCTCAAAGGGATAGGTATTTTTTATGGACATCACTCATAACATTACTAAAAGAGTAGAACTAATTTCTCTCAGCGCTTATGATGCTGAATGCTTAAAACAGCACATCATAGACAGTGAGAGCCCTTGTATCGTTAATGTGCAAGGTATCCCCTACGTTGGAAAATCCCTTATTATTGATACAATGATGATGGCCTTACTAGATGAACTTGATCACACAATCCTTTATGAACAAAAGCCACAAATAAAACAGTTCTTAGAAGACGAACCTTCCCATGCCAACTCCGAACATCTTAGCATTAAAGGCATGGTTAATAAAAAGCCAGCAAAATGTGGGATCGCACAGTTAAAATATCCAGCCCCCTACCGATAGAGCCTTTTAACGGATCATAGCTTCTAAGCGATCACGAAAAATGCGGCACTCCTGCTCATTTTCGCACAAGATATATACATCCCGAAAATCTTTATAATCATAGAGCTTACCAATCGTTTCAGCTAAAGCCTGCAGTAAAAGCCTCGCTGCGCGTTTCTTTGGAAAACCTTCACGTCCAGAACCTATAAAAGGAAAAGCCAGCGTCCTTACGCCTAAACCCTGCGCAGCTTCTATCGCATTACGACACGCATGCACCAGCAAACGATCTTGCTTATCAAAATCAGTCCGCCATTTAGGCACAACCACAAACAAAACATGCCCCGCACTCATATTATAGCCGGGGCAAGTAATCACCTGACCAATTTTAGGCTCATAAACTTGGTAATTCATATAATCCACAAGCCCTTGCCCAGCCTTAGAAACAATAGCCTGATTTAGACGCCCGCTATAATCAAGCGGATGCACATGCGGCAATAAGCTCACAATCGCATCAACCGATTGCTCTGTGATATCCCCAACCATAATTTTGACCTGAGACAAATATCGATTGGCTGTTTTGCGGCGCTCTGTTATGACTGAACTCATGACCCATCATACATCAAAAATCCTTACCTTTTCCTTACTTTTTTTATCAAGCCTCTCCCCTGCCCAAGCCGCTGAAAAACAATATGGTTTAGCGATGCATGGCAGCCCTAAATATAACACAGAATCTCAAAGCTTAAGCTATGTGAATATACAAGCGCCCAAAGGCGGCACGCTAAAAACCGCTGCTTCAAAAAACACCTATGACACACTGAATCCATATAGCTTAAAAGGCACCGCCGCCGAAGGACTAAACCTCATATATGATCGCCTCATGGCGCGCACATGGGATGAGCCTTTTACAATGTATCCACTCATCGCCGAAAGCGTAGAGCTCGCCGAGGATCGCTCATGGATTATCTTTCACCTCAATCCAAAAGCGCGTTTTAATGATAACAGCTCCATTACTGCCGATGACGTGCTTTTCTCCTTTGAAACGCTCAAAGAGCAAGGCCGCCCAAATATGCGCCGTATCTATAAGCTCGTCAGCAGCGCTGAAAAGCTCTCCGAAACATCGGTAAAATTCACCCTTGGCGACGGCTATGACCAAGAAACAGTCATGATCCTCTCCCTCATGCCTGTGCTTTCAAAAAGCTGGTGGGAAGGTAAAGACTTTGAAGCCACGCTCTTAGAAGCACCGAACTCCAGCGGCCCATACCAAATATCAGACATAGATCCCGGCCGCTCTATTACCTATAAAAGAAACGAGAATTACTGGGCTAAAGATCTCCTCGCCAATAAAGGCCAATATAATTTTGAAACGATCACTTACGAATATTTCAGAGATGACACTGTTGCTCTAGAAGCCTTTAATAAAGGTGATCTCAATTATCGTTACGAGTTTTCAACAAATAAGTGGATGAGCGCATATGCTGACAGCTCCAATATCGTCAAATACGAAGCGCCGCACCAGCGTCCAGAACGCGCCAAGGGCTTTATCTTTAATATGCGCCGCGCCCCATTTGATGACATCAATATCCGCAAAGCCATCGCTCTCGCTTTTGATGAAGAATGGATAAAGCGCAATATCTATCACGATAAAGGTGCGCGCTCTATGAGCTTATTCCCAAACTCTCCCTTAGCCGCCACATCTAATGGCTCTACCGCCGAAGAAGAGCTCTCTCTTCGCCAGCGCCTCAAAAAAGCTGCGAACCTCCTAGACCAATCCGGTTGGCTAGTCGAAAATGGTCAACGCATTAAAGACGGCAAAACCTTAAGCTTCGAACTCCTCATCAGCACTGCCGAAGAGGAAAAAATTGCGCTCAACCTCAAAAAACATCTAGAGCGCTTAGGCATTTCAATGAATATCCGCCCCATGGATAGCGCTTCATTTCAAAAACGCCGCCAAGATTATGATTACGACATGATCGCACATTATTGGCTAAACTCCCTCTCCCCGGGAACAGAGCAAATGCTTTACTGGACATGCGAAGCCGCAAACACAAAAGGCCAATTTAACTATGCCGGCATTTGCGAGCCTGAAATAGATACACTTGCAGCCTCTATCGCCGCAGCTCCCGACTACGAGACCTTAAGCGATAACGTGCATAAACTTGATGCAAAGCTGCAAGACCTAAACATTATGATCCCGCTCTTTTTCAAAGGTGTTGATTACATCGCACACGATAAAAGCCTCCATCACCCCGAAAAAACGCCCATATATGGCAGCATCGTAGAAACATGGTGGATGGATAGCCCAACACAATAAAAACAGCATTGAGCATAAAATATAGGCTTGTTATGATTCTGACAGTAATTTGATCTGATTCCTAAAAAAGAATTGTAAGCCTATGACAAAAGCCAACACATCACTTCGTACTGCTTTAACATTAACCATCGCAATAAGCGGCGCGCTCAGCCTTGCAGCTTGTGGAGGTAATAAAAAACCAGTCAGCGAAATTGGCGGGCAATTCTGGCAACGCACCTCTGCTTCAGACGCACTTTATATTCAAGGCCCTAAAGCACAACAACTTCTTAACCGTGCTATCTCTCGATGTGTGATTCAAATCCGCGAACTTGAGAGCATGGGCGAGCTCAGAAACGCAATCCCAACAGATGCAAATGGCCACGTTTTAACATCTGAAGAAATAGAAGTATTAGACTGGGACGCACCAGAGCGCGATGGCAAACTCTTCTCTGAACATACAGACTTCACTGACTTTGAAGGCTGCATGCGCGAAAGCGGCTGGGAACGTATTGAGCATGTTCCGTATAAAGTTGCGAAAAAAGGACGCGAAGAATATCTTCTCAATCACGTAAATCGTGATCACTATGTGAAGGAATACGACATCAACACATCCGCAGCACAAAGCTTAAACGAGTAAGTCTCTCTGAAAGCAATCTTATTTGCGAATTAACGGCGCTGTAAACACATCTAAAGAATCCTTCACAGATTCCACATTCAAGCTCAGCATTAAGCTGTGATCGAGTGTTTTCGGATCATAGCCCTCAAAAGCAATCAAATCATCAAAGCTCTCAGGCGTTTGCGCATAATCACAATGCAAACCATAAGGCGCATAAATATGCGGATAGCTTGGCCCAAACAAACCAAATGTTGGCACGCCAGCCGCTGCTGCGCAATGCATCAAGCCACTATCATTACCAATATAGAAATCACATAAAGACAAAGCCGCAGCCGCATCCCCTGGTGAGCCTTTGGCTATCATATCAATACGCCGCTCTGCAGGTACTTTCTCATAGAGCGCATAAGCACCCTCTTCCTCACCAGGCGCGCCGAATACCGCCACGCGCGCATGCTCAAAAGCGCCGCCAACATTAGTCAAATACACCATAATCTCAACAAAGCGATCAACCGGCCATGTCTTACCAATCCAGTTCGCCGTTGGGCCAATCCCAACTATCAGCGCTCCATCCTTACCTGGTCGCATTAACTCAACCGCTTTTTGCTTCTGCACGGCGCTAAACCATAATTTCGGCGCAGGTGGCTGCTCTTGCAAGCCTAGCAATGAAGCATTTTGCAAAACCTTATGCTGGCTCTTATCAATCTGCTTAGAAAAAATATAACGCTTACCCGCCATGATAGCCCGCGAGACAGCGGAATCACGCAAATCAATCACCATGTCCCACTTCTTACGCACCACTTTAAGCCATAATTTAAGCCAATGTTTGTGATGTTTCTCCTTCTTAAGCGCGATCACCTCATCAATAAAAGGCGCCCCTTCAAACAACGAAACAACTAATGGCCCGCAAGCAACAGTAACCTTGGCATCTTTATAATTTTGCT
>NZAJ01000082.1 GCA_002687495.1 Micavibrio sp.
ATCAAGCCTCAAGTTGATCAGATCGAATTTCCTGATGGTAAGAAGATCCTTCTTCTTGCAGAAGGCCGTCTTGTGAACCTGGGCTGTGCGACTGGCCACCCATCATTCGTGATGTCAGCGTCTTTCACAAACCAAACGCTTGCTCAGATCGAGCTTTGGAAAAACCACTCAGCGTATGACAATAAAGTCTATGTTCTTCCTAAGCATTTGGATGAGAAAGTGGCTGCGCTTCACCTTGAAAAAGTTGGTGCGACTTTGACTGAGCTTTCTAAGGAGCAGGCCGAGTATATTGGTGTTGCGCCTAAGGGTCCGTTCAAAAAAGACGATTACCGCTACTAATCGGAGCGTCCATCGTTTCATTGTGGGCGTTGTCAAAGGAAGGCTTAGGTACGATATGTACATTGCGCCTTCCTTTTCCTAGCCACATTAAAACGCTGTTAGCTCTTGTTTTGACGAAAAAGATATAAGAAAGCGCTGCATCTGCGGCGCTTTTTTTATTTTTTTTTACAACTTTTGGTGTAGTCTTGCGTTAATGTTTGTTTTATCTATGCACTTGGAGTGAAAAATGAAATTTTTACCATTATCTGTTTTGGTTCTTAGTCTTATGTCTTTAACGTCTTGCGCTACATATACACCTGAACAGAAAAAGCAAATTACTTTACATGTCGCTGCTGTGTCAAAATGTACGACTGGTGAGCATGTCTTGGCTCACGTAAATGAGAGCCCTAAAGATGGGTGGAAAGCTATTAAAGAGTATCAATGCACGATGTTTTGCGGGGTATCGCAATTAGATAAAAGCATGGATGGTGGTAAGGTGTATTCGAGAGCTGATTTAGAAGCGTTGGATGCTGGCAGCGAGTACGATAAGTTCCTAGCTTGGCCTTACGTTAAGTCTTGTAAGTAATTTCTACTTCACAATCATGTCATCATATTCGTCATGCTCGCCTTAGTGCGGGCATCCGGATCTCCGCATAAAGTGGGGGTGACAATAGAGGGAAGGCGCTGCATCTGCGGCGCTTTTTTTTATGATCGGGTGAGAATGTATAGTGCGGCTATCGCTATGGGGATCAGTATGAACATAAGTGCGAATGTGTAGTTAGCATTCTCTATTTCTTTTTCGTATTTGTCTTTGATTTCAGGAGTAGAGAATTTCTTGGGGTTGGGGTCATATTTTTGGCTATATTTTTCGAGGCTTTCTGCAATGTGGTGGGGGCTATCGTAGTAATTTATGGGGTAGCGTTTATATGTATTATCTTTAAAGCGAAAGTCAGCATATGATATTAGTATGGGGTATGTTCCATGGTGCCCAATCACTCTTTTTGAACCTGGATTAATTTTGTATATTTCATCCCACTTGAGTACTTCTTCTTTATTAATCAAAAACTTAATTCCGTCTTTTGATAGATGTATTCTTTGATTTTTATTAACTAACCGATATACAAATGCGGGACTATATATAATAAATATAAGAATAGTTAATAAAATGGCGGCAGGTAAATTTTTTCCATTATTAAAGAGTTCTTCGTTAATAATTGGAATAAGGCTAATTAACGTTAGTATGGTTAGGCGTATCGTGAATTTAAAAGCTATGCGCGGTTTTAGCACGATCTCTTCATCGCCTAGTTCTTCGGGGAGGTACTTTTTCTCCACGAAAATGCTCTTTATCTCATCAATAATGTCTTTAATCATCGGTTATATATACATGATTGCGCGAGGGGAGTTAAGACTTCACAACCTTATTGGTATATTTTATATGCCTTGATAGACAGCCGCAGAGGAGATGGTTTTTTTAGTTTGGCTCTTATGAGTTTCAAATAGGCTCACCATATATTCACTGTATGTACCGCTTTTTTATTAGTGATACAGAAATATAAGCCTAACGAAATAGGCTTTTTTTTGTTATTCTAATTATTCGAATATATAGGGAGGGTAGAATATGCGTGTAGTCAAATCATTAAGTTTAATCGCCATCGGCTTAGGAGCTGTGAGTGCTCCAACTCTTGTGCAGGCAGAGAACTTGTCTGCTGATTGCAGTTTGTCGAAAGCGGTTGTTTATAAAAATAGGGCGATGCTGAGCTGTAAAGCGCAAGCATATGTGCCAGCAGGTAAGCATCAAATACAGGTTCGTGATTTATCTTTATCTATTTTGCCTGATTCTTTGCGTGTTGAAGGGCAGGGAGAAAAAGACGTTGTCATTGGTGCGCTTCGTCATAAGCAAGTTAATAATGCGCAGTTGGTTAATGAACAGGAAGCCAATCTTAGCAAGCAAATAGAAGAGGTGGATGATAAATTGCGCTGGGTTCAGGCTGAGATTGGTGTGATTAGTAAACAAAAAAGTTTTTATGAAAGCTTGATGGGGCAGGCGAAAACTAATGCTCAAGAAGAGATTAGTATTTATGAATTTAATACCGAGAAATGGCTAGATGCAGGGCAAGCCTTGCGCGGGGCTATGAGTCAGCTTGAGAAGAGCCGCTTAAATTATGAAAGCAACCTTAAAGACTTGAGTGATGAAAAGTCTAAACTTACAAAAGATTTAGCGCAGATACGTACAGGCACAAAATCAAGTTATGAGGTGAGTGTTCCTGTTGAGACTGAAGCTGCAGGTTTGGTTGAGTTGACGTTAAGTTATCAAATAAATGGAGCTAGCTGGAGCCCTGTTTATGATGCGCGTCTTGATACAAAAACGGGGGCGTTAGAGATAATTCAGTATGGAAGTGTTACCCAAAATACTGGTGAAAATTGGGAGGGTATTGATTTAACGCTCTCAACTGCGCAGCCGCAACGCGGAGCAACCGTTCCTAAGCTTAGCCCAATGTGGGTGAATTTACGTTCATCGCCCAAGCCGTCAATATTTGGTAATACTAGAGGTAGTTCAGGGGATACTGGAGTTGTATCACTTAAAGCTGCCGATTTTTCCACGGATGAAGCTTCAACGCCATCTCCGGCCTATATTCGAAAGGAAATGAAACAGAGAGAGGCGCAAATTGACGCAAGTGGCTTTGTTGTTGAATATATTATCCCTGGTGAATCTAGTGTTGCTTCGGATGGTTCGGAATCTAAGCTCTATATTGGTAAATTTGCGCATGAAACTGTGCTTAAAACCCATATTAAGCCGCAAGTCACAGATAAAGCATATTTGGTGGCGCACGGGGAAATTAAAGGTGAGGCTACGCTTTTATCAGGGCCGGTGAATTTATTCCGTGATAACGCCTTTATCGGACGTACGCATTTTGCGATGTTAAATCCTGGGCAAGAAGTTGAATTGTCTTTTGGGATTAATGATCAAATCGAAGTTGATCGTAAGCTTGTTAAAGATGAGTTAAGCGAGTCTGGCGTGTTTATTGGCTCGCAAGTGAATGAGCGTGCTTATTTAACGTCTGTGAAAAATTTGCGTAACCAACCGGTTAGCATTGTTCTAGATGAGGTTGTACCAGCTCCACAAGATAAAAAAATTGAGTTTGAGATCTTGGCGGATGCTACAAGCGCTGGTTATGAGAAAGATGCTGATAAGTTTTCAGGGTTATTGCGCTGGGAGTTTGATCTCGAGCCTAATAAAGATCAAGATGTCGAGCTTTCATGGCGTATTAAATGGCCGGAAGATGATCTCTTGGTTGGCTTGCGCTAGTTTTGCTCACTAGGGGCTGAGTGTTTATAGGCTTTATCTTTATAGAGAAATCCTATAAGTAAGTCCGATGTTTGTTTTAAGAATACAATGTAAAGATAAGCCTGGGATTGTTGCTGCTGTAGCAACGTCCTTGGCGAATGCAGATTGCAATATCGAGGATTCTTCGCAATTCCATGATCCGTTATCGGGGTGCTTTTTTATGCGCGTGGTTTTTACACCATGCGTAGAGGCGGCGGAAAAACGTTTCCAAGAACAATTTCAACATATTGCTAAAGGCTTTGATATGCGCTGGGAAGTTAGCGTGCAGGATAAGCCATTAAAAGTTTTGGTGCTATGTTCGAAAACAGATCATTGCTTGAATGATATTTTATATCGCACACGTACAGGGAATTTAAATATTGAGATTGTCGGCGTGGCGTCTAATCATGAAACGAATAAGCAGCTCGTTGAAGAGCGTGGTTATGATTTTCATTATCTGCCGATTAGTGCGCAGACTAAGCATGAACAAGAGGCGCGTTTACGTGACTTGATTGAAGATAGCGGTGCTGAGCTTATTGTAATGGCGCGCTATATGCAGATTTTGAGCGCTGATTTTTGCGCAGATTATGCAGGCCGCGTGATTAATATTCATCATTCATTTTTACCTGGTTTTAAGGGGGCTAATCCCTATAAGCAGGCTTATGAGCGTGGTGTGAAAATTATTGGTGCGACGGCGCATTATGCGACTTCTGATTTGGATGAGGGGCCGATTATAGAGCAAGATGTACGCCGTATTGATCATTCATATGATGCTAAACGCTTGCAATCTGAAGGGCGTGATACAGAGGCGCGGGTGCTGGCTAGAGCGATTAGGCTTTATTCTGAGCGACGGATATTTTTACAAGATCTAAGAACAATCATTCTTTAAATTGTTTTCTTTTCTTATGGGGCTTTGCGATTATACTTGTTTTCAAAGCAAGGCTCTCATAAAGTTAGGTTTCAATGAGCAAGGAATTATCAAAACATAAAAAGAAAGGCTTTCAGCATTGGCTCTCGCAAGTGAGTGGCGGGCGCTTTGGTGGGCCTGATGAGCGTGCGCGTTTTGAGGCATTTTTAAATGCGTTTCCTGGCTCTTATTGTGGTTGGGCTGGAGATGGCAGTGTTGCATATAGTCAGGGCTTTTTAGAAATGCTCGATTTGCAGCAGGTTAAAACCATCACTGATATTCAGGCGCGTTTATCTCCGGGTGATGCTGCAGCATTGGAAGGTGTTTATAACCGGCTCATTGAGAATGGTCAGCGTTTTGTTATATATGTGAAAAACCATGATGGAAGTAAAATCTTTCAGTTTTCTGGGTCTCAAGGTGAAGATCCTAAGGGGCTTGGATCTTATAATGTTATCTGGGTTGAAGATGCGACTGAGACACGTACAGCCTATGAAAAGATTCAGGAAAAAGCGCGTGATGAAGAGCGCTATCGTAAATTATTTGAAACTGCGTTTAACAGCATTCCTTCGCCGCGCTGGTTTAGAAATGAAAAAGGTGAGATTACGTGGGTGAATGATGTTTATAGCGATGCTATGGGGCATACAGCGCGTGATATTATTGCGGAACAAAAAGAGCTTACTGGTAGTCGCTCTAAGGTGAGTAAGGATAAATCGTTAATTGGTGCTGATCTTGGTCTTAAAGCCTTAGAGCTTAATGAAATTCAAGAAAGCCGCGCGCATGTGAATTCAGGTGGGCAGCGCTTATTAATGAAGATTATGGAGATACCGCTTCGTGAGTATCAGCGTACTTTAGGTGTTGCTGAAGATATTTCATCTGAAGAGCAGGTGCTTAATGATTTGAAGCGTTATCAAGCGTCAAATATCGAGTTGCTGGAGCATTTACGGTCTGCGATCGCGATCTATGATTCAGAGCAAAAATTAGAGTTTTATAATAGCTCATTTTCTGAATTATGGGGGCTTGAAGGAGGGTGGCTTAATACGAAGCCGTCACTTGGCGATTTAATGGAAAAGCTGCGTGAAAATCGTAGATTGCCTGAACAAGCAAATTTTAGAGACTTTAAAGAGAGCTGGCTCTCTATGTTCACTAGCTTGATCGGTCCTTTTGAGGATATGCTTTATCTGCCTGATGGTAGTGCGGTACGGATGATGGTGATTCCGCATTCTATGGGCGGCTTGATGATGACTTTTGAGGATGTGACAAGCCGTTTAGAGCTTGAATCTTCATATAATACGCTTATTGCTGTGCAGAAAGAGACGCTTGATAATCTTGGGGAAGGCGTTGCTGTTTATGGCGGTGATGGACGATTAAAGCTCTGGAACCCGGCCTATGGACGTTTGTGGAATCTAAACCCTGAAGATTTGGAGGGTGAGCCGCATATTAATAAAATCGTTGAGAAGGTTAAGGGGTATTTTGATCCTGATGAGTGGCCACGCTGGCGTGAAGAGCTTATCGCTAAGGCGCTTGATCGTATGATGAGCGAGGGACGATTAAGCCGCGCTAATAATACGCATTTGGACTATGCTGCGGTGCCATTGCCTGATGGTGGTGTTTTGATTACGTATAGCGAAGTTACCGATACTGTGCGTGTTGAAAACGCATTGAGAGAGAAAAATGCTGCGCTTGAAGCTGCGGAAAGATTAAAGCTCGATTTCTTAGCTAATGTTTCTTACCAGCTCAGAACACCGCTTAATGCGATTATGGGCTTCAATGAGATTCTTGATCAAGAATATTTCGGTAAGCTGAATGAAAAGCAGCATGAATATACGCGTGATATGCATGCTGCAAGCACGAAGCTGCTGGCTTTGGTTGATGATATTTTAGATCTTGCAACGCTTGAGGCCGGCTATATGGAGTTGCAGCGTGAAGATGTCTCGATATATGAATTAATGCATGAAATTCAAGAGCTGGTGAATGATTGGGCGAGAAAAGGCTCTGTGGAAATTCACCTTAAATGCGCAAAAAATATCGGGAAGTTGATGGTTGATAGGAAACGCCTGAAACAAGCGGTTATCAATGTTATTCGTAATGCGATTAATTTCACACCTGAAGGGGGCGCGATTGAGCTTAAAGCTAAGCGTGGCAAGGAAGGCGTTGAATTTATTGTTACTGATACGGGGGTGGGTGTTGATCTGGCTGATCGTAAGCGTATATTTGAGCCGTTTGAGCGCGCGCATGGCGGTGTGTCTGATGCGGCGCATATGCCACGTGGTGGCGCTGGTTTAGGACTTGCCTTGGTTAAAAATATTGTCACTTTGCATGGTGGTGATGTGCATTTAGAGAGTGAGCCTGGTAAAGGTACAAGTGTGAGCATGTTCGTGCCTTGTACATCTGTCAAAACACCTTTGAAAATTCCTGCTAAGGCTTAAATTTAATTTTCTGCTGGTTTGCTTGTTTTGCTGCCATCTGCGCGGAAGCATTCTGCCCATGTGATCACACCGTTATCATCGCTTCTTCTTGCGCCTTTGATAACAATTTCACCGTAATCGACGCGGGTGTTGCATTCGAAAACAGGAAATAATGTTCTTAATGTGAGGGTAAGCATTCTGTTTGGTAAGAATGGCCCATAGGTGCAAAATTCTTCACTTTGATCTGGTGAAAGGCGGAAATTTGAGCGGTGCCTTGTTTTTATGCCATCTTGCGGGCGAATGAAATAGTCTGTTATGAAGCTGCCTAGCATTGTGTAATCCGCTTCATTTTTAATCGAAAAGCATATTGGATTTTCAACTATATCTAAATTCGCGTTAAAGCTTGCAGCATCTTCTTGCGCCGCTGCATTGTGCGGAAAAATTAATATTAAGCTTAATGCTAATAATGCCCATCTCATAGTATTATTCTAACATAATTAAATGGTTTCTACCTAAGGATAAACATATTACACTGCAGCATAGATAAAGTCTATGAGGTTGATGTTTATGGAAGTTTTGGTGAAATCAGAAGAAGAAACGATCCAGCAAGCGAGGGCTCTTGTTTCAGAGCTTGGAAGTGGTGATTTAATTTATCTTTATGGCACATTAGGGATGGGCAAAAGTGTATTTGCGCGGGGGCTTATACGAGCTTTGTGCGGTGATGTTGGTATGGATGTGCCTAGCCCTACCTTTACTTTGGTTCAAGTTTATGATGGTGAAAGCTGTCCTGTCTATCATTTCGATTTATACCGAATTGAGAATGAGGACGAAATTTTCGAGTTAGGCTGGGAGGATGCTCTTTATGAGGGGATTACGATTGTTGAATGGCCTGAGCGTTTAGGTGGGTATAAGCATCAGCCGAGCCTAGACATTACTTTGTCCAAGCCTGAAAATGGTGATGAGCATATGAGGCAGATAACGATTGAGCGTCATAAATGATAAGGACTTAAATGCGTAAAGTGAATGTGTTTTGATGATTGATACGGCTTTTATATTAGCGGCAGGTTTAGGGACGCGGCTGCGCCCACATACTGAGGATAAGCCTAAGCCTATGGTTAAGGTTGATGGCGTGCCTATGATTGAGCATGCTTTTGAAAAGCTGCAAGCTGAAGGCGTTAAGAATTATGTCGTTAATACGCATTATCAAGCGCATGTGCTGCATAGTTTTCTCGAGAATTATTCTAATGAACATTGTGATCTGACAATAGAGCGCTCTTATGAGAAGGTTCTGCTAGATACAGGCGGCGGTATTGTTAAGGTATTAGATTCTTTGCCTGAGAGTTTTTTCGTTCTGAGCGGCGATAGTGTATGGGATGATGGGGCGAGCGTGCCTATGCTTAAAGGTTTGCAGCATATGTGGGATAAAGAAAAGATGGATATTCTGATCGCGCTTCAACCTAAAGAGAATATGGTTTTAACGCATGGCGTTGGAGATTATAGTTTAGCGGAAGATGGTCGTGCGGTACGTTCGCTTGATAAAAATGGAGACTATATGTTTACCTCAGTGCGTATAAACGCAAAGCGTATTTTTTCTGGCGCGCCTGAAGGGGCTTTTTCTTATTTACAGCTATTGGATGAGGCGCAAGCTAAAGGCCGTCTTTATGGCTATGTGCATCAAGGAGATTGGCATCATATCTCAACGCCCGCTGATTTGGAGGCTGTGAATGAGCATTATGCTCATAAGGAGGAGGCGTGAGAGGGGTTTACACAATTCCTGCAGGGGAGCCTTTTTTAAAACGTTTCACATCGGTTTTACTTGATGGTTCTTTCATTAGTGGCGATGATTTTGTTGCTTCACGAATAATGCTGCCGACTAGGCGTGCGTGTCGTTCAATGCAGCAAATTGTTTATGAGCTTAATGAAGGGCGCTCTTTAATAATGCCGCGTTTACAGCCTATTGGTGATGTAGATGAGGAAGAGTTGCTACTCAGTCAATATGGCTTAGAGATGGCTGCGATAGATGCCCCGCCCTCAATGCCTAAGTTACAGCGTTTAATGATTTTAGCAAAACTCGTTATGGCTCGTAAGGATTTTACGCAAGGCTATGATATGGCGTTGAGTATGGCGAGTAGCTTGGCTCATTTGATAGATCAGATTTATACTGAGGATCTTGATATAGCGGATATGAAGGGGCTAGTGCCTGATAATTATGCTGATCATTGGCAAATTACTTTGGAGTTTCTGAAAATTATATCAGAGAACTGGCCCAATATATTGCAACAATATGGATTTATGGATGATGCGCAAAGGCGCAGCATGTTGATGAATATGTTGGCTGATTTCTGGCAGAAAAACCCTGTTGAAGAGCCTGTTATAGTCGCTGGAGTTAGTGGTTCTATTCCGGCGTCCGCATCTGTTATGGCTTCAGTTTTGAAGATGCCGAAGGGGGTGATTGTGCTTCCTGGTTTGGATATAAGGATGGATGATGAAAGCTGGGCAGCACTTGATGAAACGCATCCGCAATATGCGCTGAAAACACTGCTTGAGCGTCTCAATATTGCGCGATCTGATGTGCAGCTATGGCCTCATATTGGTGATGATCGCTCACATTATAGTGCGCGTAATTGGCTCGCTCAGGAGATGATGCGCCCAGCCTCTAGCTCTGCGCGGTGGGCAGAATTAGGGCATGATCCGCAAACTCCGCAACGCATTGATGAGGCTTTGAGCGGTTTGAGCGTGCATGTTTGCGAAAATGAACGTCATGAAGCAAGTGTTGTTGCACTGCTTTTAAGGCGTGCAATTGAGGATGAGGGGAAGACAGCGTGCTTGATTACACCAGATAGGACATTAGCAGCACGTGTGTCTGCATTATGCAAGCGTTGGGGCATTAATTTAGATGATTCAGCAGGTTTGCCACTTAAAAACAGTGCGCTTGGAAGTTTTATGTTCTTGCTTCTTTATGTTTGTGAGCAACGTTTTAGTCCGTCATCTGTTTTAGCTTTGCTGCAGCATAGCTATATGGGG
>NZAJ01000083.1 GCA_002687495.1 Micavibrio sp.
GATTTGCGCGCTAAACACGCCATTGATACCGGATAATCATAAAGAATAGTTGGTGCGCCATCACCTAAGAATGGCTCGATTTTCTCTGCCATAACAGCGTAAAAAACATCATCCCAGCCATCTGTTTTCGTCACACGCACACCCGCTTGCTGCGCTGCTAGACCGAATTTAATAGGATCATCCAATAGATCATCTAAATCCATATCAACATATTGCTTAAAGGCTTCATAAACACTAATTTTCTGCCATGGTTTGTTAGGATCGCATTTGACGCCGTTATAGCTATATTCCTTGGCACACGCTTTAAGAAGCGCTTCACAATCATCCATAAGATCAGTGTAATCTGCACTCGCGCGATACCACTCCAACATCGTAAATTCGACATTATGAAGACGCGTAACCTCAGCATCTCTGAAAACTTTAGCAAGCTGATACATCTTAGGCACGCCTGCAACTAGCAGCTTCTTCATAGCCAACTCAGGGCTTGTATGGAGATATTGCTCAATAGGCTTGCTGAAAAGGTCCATATCATGGACTTGAACCTTTATGCCATGCACATGGATATCAGCCCCCGGCATAGCTTGAAAAATCGGCGTTTCGACCTCTTCAAAAGCTAAGTCATCGAAGTAGCGCCTAACCGTTTTTAGAATGCGTTGGCGCTCTAAAAGACGGGATGTTTTTTTGTCAAAATTATGGGATAACCACCAGCTCATACATTTTAAATACTTTAATGCTTACTGCATGGCAACACTGAATATCTTTAAGCAAATGCACTATAAACAGTTTATCGCCAATGATTTGGATAAAAGTGCGAAAAAAAGCTTGTAATTACTCATTATAATGACTATAAACCGCTCTACAGAATTCTAAGGAGATTAAAAATGAAAGCCGATATCCACCCAGATTATCACGATATTAAAATAGTGATGACAGACGGCACAGAATACACAACACGCTCTACATGGGGTAAAGAAGGCGATGTCATGCGTCTTGATATTGACCCACTAACACACCCTGCATGGCAAGGTGGTACTGGTAAAGTTGTTGAAAAAGGTCAGCTGTCTAAATTCGAAAAACGTTTCGGAAGCTTTGGCTTGGCCGGTACGTCTGAGAAAAAAGAAGAGACTAAGTAAATACTGGCTTTTTGCCTTTCTACTTATCCACAAAAAACAAACGCCCCGTTTCGTATCGTGGGCGTTTTTTATATTCTACAGCCAAATCACACACTCACAGTTCCTTTCCAGATCAACTGGAACTTTAGGCGTAAATTATATACATGAATTTTCCACAGGGTTAAGCTAGAGCGTACGCATATGTACCTACAGCATAATCGCATCGCGTATGTGCATTTCGACCTTTTCTTGACCGCCCCAATTGTCAATTTTTAGTGTACCTAGCAGATTAAATGGTGCACGGCCATTTTTTAGCATAGCTTCACCGAGTGGCGTATCTAAGGCACGAAAAGCCATCGCCTTCATCCGCCCGCCGCCTTCCCAATCGGATACCATAGCGCGGATATGAGAATCGCCAACAACATCTACACTATTGAGACGGACATTTTGCAGCATGAATAAAGGCTCTTCAAATTCTTGGCCAAATGGTCCGACCTGGCTGTGAATCATTTTAATAAATTCCGGCCTAGCGCCCCTTACCGAGATAACCGAATCGATATGTGTGAAAATTCGTGTATCGCCGTTTTGCGCTTGCTGAGCTATATGGTCATATAGAAATTCTTTAAAGGCTTCGAGCTTATCAGGCTCTAACGTAAAACCGCCAGCCATAGCATGGCCACCACCTTTTAGAATCAGCCCTTCATTTCGTGCGTCTATGAAAGCTTGCGCGATATGTATCCCCGGCACAGAGCGGCCAGACCCTCGCCCCTCTATAACCCCTGCACCATTCTCAGCATAGGTCACAACAATGGCTGGCTTTTTGTATTTCTCTTTCAGGCGCCCTGCAACCAGACCACTTAAACCTTGGTGAAAGCTCTCATCTTCAACAAAGATAAGCGGCTTCTGATCAAGAGCGAAATCCTCGACTTTATGAATGGCAGTTGCCTCCATGGTGCTTTGGATATCTTTTCGTTTATCGTTACAATCACTCAATGTCCATGCAATCTCATTTGCGCGCTGCGGATCATCGATAGATAGTAGCTCAGCACCTAACTCTGATTTGTGAACGCGGCTACCGGCATTAATGCGTGGCCCAAGCACGAAGCCCGCATGATATGGCGTAATCTCACCACTTATTCGGGAAACCTCAATAAGGTTCCTTAACCCAACATTGTCGCTATTGGCCATAATTTTAAAACCATGACGAACAAAAAGACGATTAGCTGAGGTCAGCGGCACCATATCGCATACAGTTCCAAGCGCTACGATATCGAGGAGAGATTTAAGGTTAGCTGGCGTGCGTCCTTCAAAGAAACCCAGCTCACGAAGCTGTGCATTAATTGCTACACAAGCAAGATAAGTCACACCAACAGCAGCCAGCATATCAAGGCCACTTTGATCATCTTTACGTTTTGGATTTATGATGTGCCAGCATTCAGGGAGTGTATCTTCTGCTTCATGGTGGTCGACAATGATAATTTTCAGCCCTAATTCCGTACCCGCTTTCACGGTTTCAAAGGCCGTCGTGCCGCAATCAAGCAGAAAGAGAATATCAGCGCCCTGCTCTTTTAACTGAGTCAGTGCTTCGATATTGGGGCCATAGCCTTCTGTAAGGCGCCCAGGAATATAGATGGGTGCATCTATGCCACAACGCTTTAGGAAGCGATGAAGCGTTGCGCTTGAGGTTGCGCCATCAACGTCAAAGTCTCCAAAAATGGCAAAGTTTTCACCCTTCATAATGGCGCTGGCAACATCCTTCGCCATTGCCTCCATCCCCTGTAGATTTTTAGGGTTCGGGAAATGCTCTTTTAAAGTTGGATGTAAAAAGCTCTGCACTTGCGGCTCTTTAATTCCGCGAACAACCAAAAGACGCGCTACAATCTCTGGCACTTCATGGAGACGAACAATACGCTCAACTTCGGAGATATCAGGATCAGGCAGCACCCAGTGGGCTTTATTCAGGGAAATAGCAGAAGCATTCTCAGCATCTATTTGTAAGGCAGAATCAGGCATAAACTATTTTAAGCATATAAATTAAAAGAATGGTAGTTAGCTCTCTAATATTGTCATCACAATTAAATTTGACATTTATGTAAAATATATATAGTTTACTCAAATAATTATGAGGGTAATTTTATGAGTAATGAAAAATTTTATTTAGAAATTGAATTTAAAGATGCAAGTGATGTTGCCTCAATAGAGAGGGCACAAGCCTATCTCATTGATAAAATGGAACAAGCTGAATATAAAGATGTCGCTGCGATACCTTACAGCAATATCCAAGACAGGAGTGTCAGCATCCAAGACAGGAGTGTCAGCTTTGCACTTACGGCAACATTACCCGAAGGTGAAATCATTAAGGTATTGAACAAAATTAATCATGACATCATAGAAGATAACCCTGCTAATAACGGGATAATTATTAGCAGAGATCAAAATCATTTTTTATCAATGAGCGTGCCCTCATAGCAACTCACTCAGAAGATAATACCTAAATCGCTTTAATCCAGTCTTTACGCTTGAAGTTGTGCGTTGCTTCTACGCGGCGCACAGTCCCTGATTTTGAGCGCATAATGATAGAGCTCGTTTTAGCGCCGCCAGCATAACGACGCACACCGCGAAGCATTGTCCCATCTGTTACACCTGTTGCAGCGAACATCACGTTATCACCTTTTGCAAGATCGTCTGTTGTGTAGATGCGGTTCAGGTCTGTAATGCCCCATTTTTCAGCGCGCGCTTTTTCTGTGTCGTTACGGAAGATCAAACGACCAAGCATTGAGCCACCAATACACTGAAGCGCTGCAGCGCCAAGCACACCTTCTGGCGCACCGCCGGTACCAACATAAAGATCAATACCTGTATCAGGCTCAGCAGTTGCGATCACAGCTGATACGTCACCATCGCCGATCAGTGTAATACGCGCACCTGCCTCTCGAACACCCGTGATGATATCTTGGTGACGTGGACGATCTAGAATACATACGTTCAAATCATTGATTGAGCCGCCCTTTTCTTTTGCAAGTTTAGCAAGCACATCACCGATTGGCGCATCGAGATCTAGAATATTTGGATCAAGCCCCGGACCAATCGCCATTTTCTGCATGTAAGTATCAGGCGCATTCAAAAAACCGCCTTTATCTGTCATTGCGACAACTGCCAAAGCATTAGGGCCGCCTGCTGCCGTAATGTCTGTCCCTTCAAGTGGGTCTAACGCGATATCAATTTCAGGACCGTTGCCACTACCGACTTCTTCACCAATGTAAAGCATTGGCGCTTCATCACGCTCGCCTTCACCAATAACGATGCGGCCTTTGATATGTAGAGAATTTAGTGCGTGACGCATCGCATCCACAGCCACTTGGTCCGCTGCCATTTTATCACCACGCCCAACAAGTTTAGACGCAGCAAGCGCTGCCGCCTCGGTAACGCGCACAACTTCAAGGGCAAGGTTACGATCCATCATATCTTTCATATCGTTTAGTGACATATTTTCTTCTACTTTCTCTGGCTCAGCCATGTGTGTTAATTCCTGCTATCAATAATTTCTCATTCATTTTTGCTTGCGGTGCCTACTCTAACGTCTCAACGCGCATGAGACAAGGCTCATTCACAACACTCTCAAGAGCTGCGAACATTTCACATGCTTTTACCATGTCGCCATGGCGCGCCTCATGCGTTGTCAGCACAATAGAAACTTCTGCACCCGGGTCACGACCATGTTGCGACATGCTTTCGATCGAAATTTGTAAATCACGCAAAATCGTGGAAATCTCAGCCATAACCCCCGCTTGATCCAATACATTAATACGCAAATAATAATGGCTATGGGTGTCGTTTAGATTCATCCAGTCCGGATCTTTTAGCTGCTCTACTGGCACACCGAATGTTGGGATATGAATGCCCCATGCAATATCAATCACATCAGCCATAACAGCAGAGGCCGTTGGACCTTCGCCAGCGCCGCGACCGGTCACGAGGACTGTATCGACTGAGTCGCCATCAATATAAACAGCATTATAAACATCTTCGATTACACCTACCGGATTCGTCACAGGCACTAAACACGGCTCAAGCAGCTGCATGATGCTGCCGTCTTTTGTACGCTCAGCTATACCCAGAAGCTTAATCCGATAGCCAAAATCTTGCGCGAATTTAATATCTGTTGGCGTGATTTTTCGAATACCTGTCATTTGCAAATTTGCAAAATCAGGCTTTGTACCAAAAGCAATAGCACTTAGAAGGCAGAGCTTATGACCTGCATCAATCCCATCAACATCAAAACTAGGATCAGCTTCAGCATAGCCCATTTCTTGCGCTTCTTTGAGGATCACATCAAAATCGCGACCAGTTTCGCGCATATTGGTTAGCATATAATTACATGTGCCATTCAAAATGCCGTAAACCGCATCAATACGGTTTGCCGCCACCCCTTCTCTCAAAGCTTTAATAGCTGGAATACCGCCAGCCACAGCAGCTTCGTAAGCAAGCGTTACGCCGTTCTTTTCTGCAATTTGTGCGAGTTCATAGCCATGATGTGCAAGTAGCGCCTTATTCGCAGTCACCACATGTTTTTTATTTTCCAATGCGCTTTTAACAAGCTCTAATGCGAGACCTTCACTACCACCAATAAGTTCCAACACAACATCAACATTGTCTTTTGAGGCAAGATCACGTGCATCAGCCACCCACTCATAGCTCGAGAAATCCACATCACGCTTCTTAGAAGGATCACGCGCACTCACACATGATATCTCTATTGGACGCCCTGCTCTGGCCGTCATTAAATCTGCGTGATTTTGGATAATTTTCGCAACACCTACACCTACTGTTCCCAGACCTGCGATCCCTAACCTTAATGCTTGTGGCATGTTATATTCCTTCATAAACAATTTAGGTTTGTATTAGTGCAAGGAATGAAGGGAAATTTCAAGCCACACAGCATGAGAAAATCAAGCTATGAGCTAAATTTATCCAAATATTTTCACTTATTTAAAGTCAGCGGGTGATTTCAGCTGAATTGGTGCGCCAGTTTGCTGATAGGAAAGCACTTTATCACGCGCAGGCGGCATAATTTCTTGCGCACTGGTCGCCATATCAGAAACACCGCCATTATTTAGCCTTAGAAGCTCCGTTGCCTTAGGAAGATTACGATCTTGTTCAAAACCATAGACCTCAACGCTCGGGTCTTTTGTTTGGATTTGTGCGTTATCTTTTCTTGTTGCAGGAAGTTGATAGCCACCAGGACGCGCTGTTTGCGGTGCACCGATTTCTTGAGCACTCATATCTCTAGGCATCTCTTTAGTACTCGCATAAAGAGGTTGCTGCGCATTTTGCGCCTGCATAGAAACAGAATCCATACTTACCGCAGGCTGATCGAAAGAATAAATTTGTACGCCACCCTTTGTGGAGTGATAAATCGCACTTTGCACATCATTCATATCATATCCAGATGGTGCAGTATTTACTCTTTGAGAAGCCTGTTGGCTGTTTTTGCTAGCGCCAGTACTTTGCCATGCAGAAGTATCAAAATACGCGCAGGCATTGAGCGCTATACATGTTGTTACTAACAATGAAAAACGATTAATCAGCTTCATATTTTGGCTCCGCCATTATCACTTAGAAATTTGCTCTGAATAGGCAATGTGATTTGTAATTACATTTCAGTTTATGATTGTCACTCAAAATCTGGATAGATGCAAGGCTGAGCTTTTTATCCGTTGATTTTTATGCACGGCTTCGGCACTCTGCACATAATCAAAGAGTTTCTCAACCAGATATATTAGATACGGGGCTTTATATATGGCACGCCAGAGCAAAAAGACACAAACGAGTACAACTCAAAAAGCTGGCACGGTTGAGGGCAAGAAAATTGACGACATCAAGGCTGAAGCTATTGAAAAACAGCAATTCCCAGACCCTGTAGCGCTTTCACAGGCGTTATTGAATGCCTATCAGCAATCTCAGCCACTTTTCGTTGAGATGGTTGAGCAATATAATCAAGATATTAAGCAGCAAGCGCAACTCGCGGCGCAGCAAATCCCTACCCCACCAGTTGATAGCAGCGAATCAACGATTGATTTGCTTAAATCCATGGCGACCGATCCTTTAAAATATTGGTCGATGCAGCTTGGCTATGCTCAAAAGCAAGTCGATCTGTTGCAACGCTCTATAAAGAAATTTTCTGGCGAAGAGGCAGAGCCTATCATCACACCAGACAAAGGCGATCGACGCTTCCGCGCACCAGAGTGGGATGAGAGTGCACTTTTTGATTTCATCAAGCAATATTACCTTCTTGCGAGCGAACATGTGCAGCAAACTATTGATAGTGCGCATGATCTACCTAAAGAGAAAAAAGATGAGCTCGCTTTTACCGCAAGGCTGGTTACAGATGCGCTCTCGCCATCTAATTTCCTGATGACTAACCCTGAAGTTTTGAATGAGACGATACGTACGGGCGGTGAAAACCTTGTTAATGGGATGAAGAATCTTTCAAAAGACCTGCATCGCGGCAAAGGCATGCTTAAGATCTCTATGACAGATCGCAACGCCTTCACATTAGGAGAAAATATCGCAACAACTAAGGGCGGTGTTATATACGAAAATGACCTGATACAGCTTATTCAATATAGCCCAACGACGGAGAAGGTTCACAAAACACCGCTTTTGATCGTGCCGCCTTGGATCAATAAATACTATATTTTGGATTTACGTGCAGAAAACTCATTTATCAAATGGGCCGTAGATCAGGGACATACCGTTTTTTGTATTTCATGGGTTAACCCTGATAAAAAACTCGCAAAGAAGAGCTTTGAAGATTACATGCGCGAGGGAGTTTTAGAAGCCCTTGATCGTGTTCAAGAGATTACAGGCGAAAAAAGCTGTAACGCTGTTGGCTACTGTCTAGGGGGGACATTACTCGCGACGACCTTGGCCTATCTTAAAGCCAAGAAGCAAGATAAGCGTGTAACGAGTGCCACATTCCTCACCACTTTGGTTGATTTCGAGCAAGCTGGTGAGCTTAAAATGTTTATGGGCACTTCACAGATGCGCACAGTACAGCGCGTCATGGCTGAGCAAGGTGTGTTCCCAGGCCATGAGATGCAGCAGACCTTTAATTTACTGCGAGCGAATGATCTTATCTGGTCATTTGTGATTAATAACTACCTTATGGGTAAAGAGCCCTTCCCGTTTGATCTGCTTTATTGGAATGATGATGCGACAAACATGCCAGCGGTGATGCATAGTTTTTACCTACAAAATATGTATTGCGACAACCTACTCGCACAACCTGGCGGTATCTCTATGGGTACTGAGGAGATCGATATCTCAAAGATCAAAACGCCATGCTACTTCCTCTCGACAAAGGAAGATCATATCGCACCTTGGAAAGCGACATACCAGACTACACAGCTTGTAGGCGGGCCTAAGCAATTCACCCTTGCCGCTTCGGGGCATATTGCAGGTGTTGTTAACCCACCAGCTAAGAAGAAATATTGCTATTGGGTGGCTAAGGATACGCCTCAAGACCCTGAAAGCTGGTTAGAAAGTGCAAAAGAGCATGAGGGATCATGGTGGCCGCACTGGAATAAATGGATGGGCGAGTATAAAGGTGAGAAGATCAAAGCGCGTAAAGTTATTGATGCGCTTGAACCTGCGCCTGGGCGCTATGTAAAGATGACGAGCGAAAGTGCGAGCGAGCCACAAAAAGAATCATAAGCATTTAGCATTTGGCTTTGCCTTAATAGATTTATTTTAAACATCTATTTTACTGGGCAAAAACTTGGCTTTGACCATAAAGACTCGCATTTACTATAAAGCTTATCAATTTCACTCACCCAGCCCATACCATCACCAGAATCGTATCTCATGATCAACTTGCCATTTGCATCTGTAAAGAATGCATCAAGCGTATGGTCGATTACTTTCCTTTGAGAGTTTAGTGCGTAAATATTCTCACCATATTTATTAGCTATAGAAAAAACATGGTCTTTTTCACCAATTAGCACTCGCACCCCATAGCGCTGCGCTTGGCTTATATTGTTCATATTGTCAAAAAGCTTGGCTTTAGCTAATGCGGATTTAGGTGGAACTATCATGATATATTCAATATTCGGGAGATATTGGTTTCCTTTAGCCTTATCTTGCAATTCAAATTTAAGTGTTTCTTTTTCCAAGAATGCAGCATCGCAGCCTTTATAAATTTGCTGCGCAGTCATAAAAAGGATATAGCGATGTGTATTTGGCGCAGCTTTATAAGCCTTACCTGTTTGCACATCTATAAGCCCAGAAAGTGGGTCCGTTTCTGTAGCATGGATATCACCTGCAAGTGTAAGCGTAGCGCCAAGGGCACTTACAGCAAACATGCTGGATATTTTCTTTGCAAATTCGCGTCTATTCATTTCATTACCTATTTAAAAGCTCTAGCGCTTCCGCCGATATCTGTGGCTTTGTTGTCGTTTGAAGCGTCGACATCGTACTATGATCATGTGAAGGGGCGCTTGATACTGCATCTGTTGGAGAATGCGCGGACATATCGCCGCCGCCCATATCATGAGCCGCCATTCCAAATTCGTAATCTAAGCTCAACGAACTGAGATCAAAATTGCTAACGAAAGTGCCTATCTCGCCTACACCTTTAAACATAGAGAGCGCACTATCTAAAACTGCAGCCGCCGCATTTGGTACATTTATCGGCATTCCAGCCCCTAAAAGAAGTGGCGTGACACCTATAGCCATACCCGCTAGCATCGCCCAATGAGCGTAGTGAAAATATTTAGTTAAGCCTGAGCCGTGTGCAGCTTCATCAGCCATAGCCATACTCCTTATAATGAGATTAAGGCGCTATGCTCAATTAATTATGAGCAACGACAATCTCTAATAACAAATTGAAATTATTGAATTTAAGAGAGTATATATTGAGGAGGTGCGCGGGCGCTGAACGCTGTTTTACGGTATTGTATTAGTGCTGCGCCTTGATAGCTTATCAAAGCTTTAGCCTGCGGCAGCATTGAGGCTATATGAACTGGTTTTGCTAAGTCCAAATTCATATGGGCTTGCATAAAACAGAAATCACAGCCTTCAGATGAGTTTTGCTTTTGGTTTTGATCTTCAGCACTGCCACCAACATCAAGAGCTGCAAGATTAGGGTCTTCAACTTTGATTGTTCTAAGAGTGCCATCTGCACCACAAATTTCAATCCAATGTCCCTGCTCGCCTGAAATAAATTTACATGCAGGAGAAATGCCAGCTGTTATCACAGCTAACATCAATAAAATGTTCAAGTATTTTGCAAATGCTCTATGCATGCTGACCTAAATGCTCAGAAATAAAATCACATTAATTGCTATGATATTTTCGTTTGTAAGTCACGCTTTATCTATAAATATTCGCGGCTGAGCTTAACGTAGCGTTCGGCGGAAAAAGAGAGAAACTCCAACTCTTTCTCGGTGAGTTTACGCATGAATTTTGCAGGGCTACCCGCCCATAGCTCGCCTGTTGGTACTGTTTTTCCACTTGTCACGAGCGCTCCGGCTGCGACCATGGCGCGCGGCTCGATGCTCGCATCATCCATGACGCAGGCTTTCATCCCAATAAAGGCTTGATCACCAATTGTACAAGCATGAAGCAGCGCCATATGCCCGACCGTGACCTCATCACCTACATATGTACCTTGCGTGGTTGAGGAAACGTGAATCACCGTGCCGTCTTGAATATTAGTGCGCTTGCCGATTTTAATATCATTCACATCACCGCGCAGCGTGCAGCCATACCAGATAGAGCTTTCCGCTCCGATTGTGACATCACCAATAATAGCCGCTGTCGGCGCTATAAATGCACTTTCATCATAATTAGGAAGCTTTGTACGGTATGGATAGATTAATTTATTCATGAGTGAGAGCCTAATAAAAAAGCGCCCTGTTGAATAGAGCGCTTTTTGTAATTTTTTGTAAAACGGTAATTTTAGCGTTTCGCCCACTGCTTAGTACGACGCGCTTTGTGCTTACCAACTTTCTTACGCTCAACGATACGAGCATCACGAGTAAGCATACCAGCTGCTTTCAAAGCAGGACGGAACTCAGGGTCGAAACCTTCAAGAGCACGTGAGATACCATGACGTACCGCACCAGCTTGCCCAGAAAGACCGCCGCCTTTAACTGTACAGATCACATCGAATTTACCAACTTGATTGATGATCAAGAATGGCTGGTTCAAGATAAGCTGCTGAGTTTGACGTGCGAAGTAAACAGTTTGGTCACGGCCATTCACTGTCACTTTACCGTTACCTGGCTTAACCCATACACGTGCTACAGCGTCTTTACGACGACCTGTACCATATGAGCGACCATACTCATCAATTTTCTTTTCACGCTTAGGAGCCGCATCTTCTACTGCGTCTGCTAAATCTTTAAGTTCTACTTTTGCTTCAGCCATAATGATTAGCCTCTCTTATTCTTAGGGTTCATTGCCGCAATGTCTAGAACTTCCGGCTGTTGTGCTTCATGTGGGTGCTCAGTACCAGCATATACACGAAGGTTTTTAAAGATCTTGTAGCCTAAAGGTCCTTTAGGAAGCATACGCTGCACAGCTTTTTCAACTACGCGCTCAGGGTATTTACCATCAAGGATTTGACCTTTAGTACGCTGCTTGATACCGCCAGGGTAACCTGTGTGCCAGTAGAAGATGTCCTGATCACGTTTTTTACCTGTTAGGCGTACTTTATCAGCGTTAATTACGATTACGTTATCACCATCATCAACATGTGGTGTATAGCTTGGCTTGTGTTTACCGCGTAAACGTAGAGCAATGATGCTTGCTAGACGACCAAGAACGATGTCTTGTGCATCAACAATAATCCACTTTTTCTCTACTTCCGCTGGTTTTGCAGAATATGTTTGTGACATTATTTTTATCCTTTTTTATGTTCAAACGCCACTTTAGCTCTGTTTTTAGACAAGCCACAGTCGCGCAATTGAATTCTTTTTTAGAATTACGGACGGGTTATAGCTTTGTTTTGTGGTTAGTGTCAATAAAAAAGCAATAAAAACAGTGCAATAAAATAGCGGTATTATAACACCATGCAATTCAAGGCGACTACCTTATTGACATAATGTTAAGCCTGATATATAACACACAAGATATTAGGAAGCCAATAATATGAACACCGTAGATACATCAAAAGAAGTCAGTCTCGAAGACTTCAATGTTATTGCTAATTACATCGCGCAAAATGCAACAGAAACGCATGCCTTAGAGATGCAAGACAGGGCCTATATAATCGTATCTAAAGCAGACAACCTTCCAGCCAAAAACGCCTCATTTGTTCATATAATGCAAGCGCATGAGGATGGAAAAACAATCATCGAAGAAATCTATACAATCAATAATGAAGCAGATCCTGCCTATGACATAAACAATATTGATTTACTAGCCTACCGTGACGTTGATGAGAATTTAAAAGTAAAATCATTCCCGTCATTAGATATAGTCACATTTCCAGAAAAGCCCTCTTTAGAGGGCAAAACACATCAAGAGTGTAGAGATATTATAAAGCTAGCTTGGGATGAAGCGTGCAGACAAGACAATAACGAAGGTAAATACGCTTTAGAAGTATTCTCCACGCGCAAAGAAAAACTCATATATAATGTCCAACGCATTGCTAAAAAACTACAAACCGCACAAAAAAGTGAGGCGCATTTTGACCAACAGCTTTCAGTCTTTGACAAGCCGCCCAGATAACCACAAATAGTGTCTTATCGCGTTTTAAAACTCGCCCACGTGGTACATATGCGCATAAGTACCGTTTAGAGCCAGAAGTGCATCATGAGTGCCGCGTTCGATAATTTGGCCTTTATCAATCACTAAGATTTCATCGGCGTTTTGAACAGTTGATAGCCTATGAGCAATCACAAGGCTCGTTCTGCCCTGCTCTAATTGCTCTAGAGCTTCTTGGACGAGTTTTTCACTTTCATTATCTAGAGCGCTTGTCGCCTCATCGAGCAATAATATTGGTGCATCCCTTAATATAGCGCGTGCAATGGCTATACGCTGACGCTGGCCACCTGAAAGAAGCACGCCATCCTCGCCAACTTGTGTGTTATAGCCTTCTGGGAAATTCTCGATAAAATCATGGGCAGCGGCGGCTTTGGCAGCAAGCCTAATATCTTGCTCGCTTGCATCAAGTTTACCGTAAGCAATATTAGCCGCAATTGTATCATCGAATATCGTTATATCTTGTGAGACTAGTGCTAATGAGGATCGCAGCGAGCTTAAACTCAGCTCGCGCACATCGTGACCGCCAACTTTTACTGCGCCTTCCTGCACATCATAAAAACGCGGTATGAGGTTCATAACAGTACTTTTACCGCCGCCCGATGTCCCAACAAGGGCTACGCGCTTACCTGCAGGAACTTTAAAGCTTATATTTTCAAGCGCCTTAACCTCTTCATTGCTGTAATGGAAGCTTACATTATCAAATTCAATATCTGCGCTTACATTATCGAGTATAACTGGCTTATCTTGATCAATGATTGTTGGTTTCGTATCAAGCATTGAAAGCACGCGCATTGCTGCGCCCACGCCCATCTGGATAGTATTATTAAGCTTAGCTAACTTTTTCATCGGTTCATAGGCGAGTGTAAAAGCGGCTAAGAATGAGCCGAGTTGTCCAGCTGTAATATTCCCTTTAGCTGCTTCAAAACCACCATACATGATGATACCTGAGAACACGATTCCGACCAGCACCTCATTAACAGGTGTCGAGAGATTACCAATGCGCACAGATTTATAATTCAGATCACGCACACGCTCGACAGCATCCGCAGCGCGCTTAGATTCATAGCTTTCCATACCATAGGCTTTGACTTGGCGGATACCTTGAAAGATTTGCCCCAAACGATCTGTAAGATTCCCCATTTCACCTTGGATCGAGCCAGATACTTTTCGTAAACGACGCCCTAAACGCGCAACAAACATAGCGGCAAATGGAAACACACAAAAAGCCATAAGCGAGAGCTTCCAGTCCTGGTAAAACATTACAGCAATCAAAAAGATTAGCGTGAGCAAGCTTTTACCAAAGCCCGTCATAACGTCTGTTACAGCCACACGCATCGCACTTACATCATTCATTACATAACTGATGAGCTGACCGCTTGGGTGCGCATGAAAGAAACTTAAATCTAGAGTGAGGAAATGCGTGCTTAAGTCTCGCTGTATGTCTGCAACAACATCTTGAGAGATTTTGCTCATCATTAATGTGTGCATATAGGTCGCAAAACCACGCACGATGAACACAATAAACACAGCTGAGGCCACAGGGACAATCATGTCACGGCGCTGACCACCTAATACATCATCAAGGACTGGCTGCATAAGTTGCGCGATGGCGGCTGTCATAGCGCCAGCTATCCCCATTAATATCACTGCCAAAATTAACCTTGGAAAATATGGCCGCAAATATGTGGTCAGGAGCCGCTTTAAAACCTGCATACTCCCGCCTTTATTTTCATCGCCTTTTGCAGGCTGCGGCGATGCAGCGTTATTTAATTTACTTTTTCTCATATACTCTGTGTTATAATGAAATTATGAATGTTTCAAGAAGTGAAGCATCTTATAAAAAAAAATGTGGGAAGAAAATGATAGAGATCATCCAAGGAGACCGCGCAGAGTGTGAAGATACAGATATGGCACATCCAAGAGGCATAGGATTAGCGCTTGGGGGCGGCGTCGCAAGAGGGCTTGCGCATATTGGTGTCATGAAGGTCTTACAACGTAACAACATCACTCCATCCATTATTGCAGGCACATCTATTGGTGCAGTTGTCGGCGGGGCTTATTTAGCTGGCAAACTAGATGCTCTAGAAGATTGGGCACGTGGCCTTACTCGCATGAATATCCTATCTTATATGGATTTTAGGGTTCGTGGCTCATCTATGATTGGCGGTACACGCCTTAAGAAATTGCTCGAAGAAAACTTCAAAGACATTATGATTGAGGATTTACCTCACCCCTTCATCGGTTTGGCAACTGATTTAGGGACTGGACATGAAGTTTGGCTACGTAAGGGGCGCTTAGTTGATGCGATGTTTGCTTCATTTGCTCTGCCTGGAATATTCCCTCCAGTTCAGCTTAATGATCGCCTCCTTGTAGATGGCGCCCTAGTCAATCCAGTACCAGTAGCCCCGACTCTATCTTTGGGCGCTCGCATGACAATCGCAGTAGATTTGAATGCTGATATGGTTGGCAAAGCCACACAAGCCGATAGAAATGGCTATAATAATGTAATGGGATTTGACTTATATCGTAACGAGCATATGCCAAAAGAAATGCAAAAAGAGATGCGTCCTAGCCTCGCACGCAAGCTTTTCAGACGCGAGGATAATAACCCATCACTTTTTGGCGTGATGTTCTCTGCCTTAGGCATTATGAATGATCGTATCACACGTTCGCGCTTAGCTGGAGATCCGCCAGACATTCATATAAAGCCTAATATCGGCCATATCGGCATGATGGAGTTTGAAAAAGGCGAAGAGCTTATTGCGATAGGTGAAGAAGCAGCAGAAAAAGCGCTTCCAGCAATCATTGATGCGATGAATGTGTTTCTTCCTCACGATAAGCAAAAATAAGCGCATACATGAATGTATTTTATATAAATTAATATAAACTTCATGCTTATACGCTAATATAAAATATAACCACAATAAAATATAAGGCTAATGCGGGCATAACTCAAGCCATGGAGTTAGGATGCCTACGCATAGAATTTTACTTGCTGAAGATGACGTAACAGTTAGCGGTCTCATCACCAATCTTTTAAACAGGCACGGTTTTTATGTTGTGCATGCTAAAGACGGGGAAGAAGCTCTTGCAATAATAAATGAGCAAAGTTTCGACATCTTAATCACCGATATATTCATGCCCAAAGTCGAAGGCATCGAGCTAATAGAAGCGATGTCCATCCTCGCTCCACAAACACGTATATTGGCTATCAGTTCATCTGGGCGAGCTGGGTTTTGCGACTTTTTGACACTCGCGGAGACTGTAGGTGCCGACTATAAGCTTAAAAAGCCATTCAGCCCTAACGACCTTCTGAGCACAATCGAAGAAATGCTTAGCATGCCTGTAAAATCCCAATATAATGAAGACAACAGTGAACCTACGCAAGAAGTCTATTATATTGCCGAAATAAAAGAAAACCTTTAGCGAGAGCTACGTTTTTTATGTTTTCTATCCGGCAGAGGATCACCCCACTTTAGGCTATCCACTAAGTATTTTGGACGCACATTGTTGTATTGCGCAGCCAACATACCAAGCGCCTTATCCAAAGACGCAAGGTTCGTCACATTGTGGAAAGCTGCTTCATGAAGACCTGTTCGTACGAGACATGTATCAATATTAGCTGTATTACCGCCTAAGATATCATGCGTAATAGAGTCGCCAATCATAATGGTCTGGCCTGGATAGATTTGTTGATCTTGCAAAATCTTGATGCAATGCTTGTAAATAGGCTGGTGAGGCTTACCAATATAATGGACAACGCCGCCAAAGTCTTGATAACGACGCGCAAGTGTACCTGGCCCCATTATATTTTGCTTACCCATCACGCCGCGGCTATCAGGGTTAGCACACAATGCTGTAATTTGCTTACGCACTGCCGCTTTTAAAATCGGTTCATAATCTTCCAAACTTTTTTCTGGGGAATCTGCACCGCTGATAATGACAAAATCAGCACTCGTTATATCTTCGACGACCTCAACATCCAAGCCATCTACAATGGATGTGTCTCCGCCACGGCTTATCACGTAAACTTTACGGCCTAGCCCCTTAAAGAACCCTTCTTCTTGCTCATTAATACCCTGCCATGTCATCTCGCCAGAGGTCACAATTTGATCATAAAGGCTCGGCCCAATACCGATTTCTTTTAAGCGTTCTTTATTAACATCAGAGCGCTTACCTGAGTTTGAAAGGATAATGATGTATTTTTTACGAGCGCGGAGCTCTTTCAAACACTCAATCACGCCATCATAAGGCTTATTACCATCATGCAGGACACCCCACTGATCAAGAATAAAACCAGAATAGCTATCTGAAATGTCAGAGATGCCTTTACAGAATTGTGTTTTAAGAATTTTGCTCATCGCGAAAAACGGTCCTTAAGAATAGGTTTGATTGAACAAGATCGTTCTTTCTTTACGCACTAGAATAATATTAAGGCATTGACCTTTTTTATCAACACCCGTTTTTAAGCTTAATGAGGTTTTCTTAATTAAGAGCTAACAAAAACGGGCTTATTGGAAAATAAGCCCGCCTTCTTAAATTTATTCGTCTTAGTGCTAATGCTTTAAGCAACGGCTCTTGCTGTAACACCGCCATTTGTAATTGCACTACGGCCAGCAATCTCACAGAGGAATTCATAGAGGCCACCAAGTTCGCTCGAACCGATCGCTGAGCTCAAGATTGAACCATGATCATTTTCAACTGCCTGCTCATACATTTCTTCGAACTGACGAAGGAAGCGCTGAACATAGCTACGGAACTCTGTATCACGTGCAAATTTCTCACGTGCCTTCTCTGTCGGCATATTTTCTTTCATAGCCATGAGACGACGTGTGAATGCAGACACATCACCTTTTTGGAATGCTCTCCAAGTTTTTTCAGATATTTCACCATCCATCATGCGTGTCATATCCACTGAGAGTGAATGCAAGCTTTCGATGATAAATTTCGCACTCCCCATAAAGGCGTCACTTTGCGCTCTCGTTGTCTTTTTCTGAATATCAGAAACAATGCGTGAGGCATCTTGTGAAGCCTTAAAGAGCGAGTCAGCCTGACGAGAGAATGAATTTGTCGCATCCTGAGTAGACTCAAGAGCCGCTGAAGACACACTAATGAGGCGCTCCGCTTCTGTTGTAAGCTTCTCACGTGCACGCTCGATCTTTACGGTCACATCGCTTGTGATGCCGCCGATATCACCCATGCGTGATTTCAGCAATGATACTGAACGATCAATATTTTCTGCACTTTCAGCTGAACTTTCTGCAACAAGCGCTGCTTGCTGGCGAAGTTCACGGCCATAACGCTCAGAAATACCGAGAGACGCTTTCATTTGCTCAGAAACTTCACGGGCACGGATAGAGAAGCTATCACCCACTTGTTTCAACTCAAGCAATGATTCATTTGTACGTGCAAGCAGGTTATCACCCTCACCACGCAACTTGGTCACCAAGCTCTCTGTATCAACAACTGATTTATGCATTGCCTCATTGAGAAGTGCTGCTTCATCGCGCGCTTTCTCACCTGCATAACCGAACTGATCACACGCTTTATCTGCTTCATCCTGCACAATTTCAGATTGCTTGACGAATTGACGGCCAGCATCTTCCATTTGTGATACAGCTTGACCAACAGAAGCTGAAAGCTCATGGAATTGCTCATTGAGGGCATTTTGGATACCTTCAATTTTCAGCAATGATTTATCAGTAATCAAGTGAATATCTGAAGCCTGATCTGCAAGTGAGTTAGCAATTTCATGCATTTTATCGCTTGCAGCGGAAGAAGCCGTTTCAATATCCCCTACTCGCTCACGCAAGTGATCACTGCTTTCACGTAAGATATTTGCAGCTTCACCAGCACCGCCTTTTAGGGCAGTTAGACGCTCATCAAAGATAATGCCAACTTGTTGAAGTTTCGCAAGATTGCTCTCAGCAGATGTTTCATAGCCTACTTTAAGGGACGCGAAACGATCATTAACCTGCTCCGCTTGCTCGATAGAACGTAGATATACTGGCTCGATCTCTTCTACTGTATCTATGAGGTTTTGCTTCATGAATACGATAGAACGTCCGGCCTCATCCGCGCGGCGCTTAAGTGTTGTGATCTTATCATCCAGTGCACCTTCAACGCCTTCCAAACGATCAAATGCTTTCGTTGTGTAGCCTTCGATGTTGTCACATTGTGTTGAGATCGTCTCACTCAGCGTTGTGATATTATCTTTCGCATTTGATGATAGCATTGTTAGGTGTTGCGCCTGATTATCAAGAGACATACGGGCTGTATCGATCATAGACAGAGCTTCGCGAACCTGCGCTGAGAGCGCATCTTTCTGCTCACCCATTTGCTCATTGATAATACGGGCACTGCTTGCCACCTGACCAGATAATGTTGAGATTTCCTGAGCCTGACCACGCAATACAGTACGAATCGTTTCTGCACTTTCCGTAGCTTTTTCAGATGCGTCATTCAAATCTGATACACGGCGACGAAGAACATTCTCGATATTCTCATGGCGCGCATCCGCATCTACGATAGCTGTTTGAATTTCTTTCAATGGCCCTGAAAGTGCATCTTTAACGCCGACGATACGATCTGCGAGTGCTGCACCAGATGTTGTAATCTGCTCATTCTGTTCAGCGACCGCACGTGCTAGTGCTTCAACATGAGCTTTAGCACCTTCAGAAACATCTTCAATCTGACGACGGCTCTCTTCAAGGATACCAACGATATCTTTGATGTGCTCTAGGTTACCCTCACCTGCATCATTGAGCTGGCGAACATGGTTAGCTGTAGTTGCAATCAAGCTTTCCGCCTGCTCTTTCGCACTTCGTGTTGAATTATCTAGAGATTCAACGGCGCGGCGTACGGCAGAGCTGATGCTTTCAGCACCAGACACGGCTGTAACAAGGGCTTCGTTAAGTTGGTTAGCCGCACTCTTACCAGCATCTTCGATAGCATTCGCCTCACCAGAGATACCGCGAACAGCTTCTGCCAATTTGATAGTTTTCTCACCAATACGGTTTTCAAGATCGGCTGTTTTACCTTCAACTTGCTCAACTGTCGTGCCCAATCTTTCGATGCTGCCCATAATCGTATTTGAGATACGATCAGCTTGATCCGCAACAGATGATGCACCACGATCTAGCGCATTTCTATGGCTTTCAATTGTTTCTGTTGAACGTGACATCGCTTCGATCGTACGATCTGTTACATCTTCAAGACCTTCGATTTGATCACGAATAACATCAGAGAGACGCTGCGCTTCTGCTGCCACGTGATCTGTCGCACTTGAAAGACCTTCTGTGTGATCTTCAAAGCGTGTTGAAACTTCATCTAGACGGCCAGCCACTTTATCGACAGCCTCATTCAAGCTGTCATATGTTGTAGACATACCATCTTCGATTTCTTGTGCGCGATCACGCGCTTTATCAGCCGCTTCTATGAGCTTATCGACGCCCTTATCCATAGCTTTTTCAATTTCACCAGCACGCTCAAGGACTGTGAGTGTTGCACGATCCCAGCTTTCTGCACCAGCTTGTGTGCGCACTTCAACTTGCGCTGTACGCTCTTCAATCTCGTCAGTCAGCATTTTCAGCTTCTCAACGCGGTCATTTAAGCTTTCCGCTAGGCGATCAATGTGGAATTCAGCCTTTTTAGAAACGCCGGAAAAATCACGGATTTCAACGCGCAAACCTTGGCGTGCGCGGTGTAGTGATTTCAAAACGGCTTTTGAGGCTGCTGATACTTCAGCAGCTTGCTCGCAAAGGCGCTTTACATCTTTATTGATGTGCTGCGCATTTTCTTCTGATGGGAATAGCAAAGATTGCAGCTCCGAGCGCAAGGCGCCCGCATAAAGATTTACTTCTTTTTGGCGGCGCATGGATGAGATCATCATCCATAGCAATGCCGGTGGAGCGCAAAGACCTGCAAAGAAAGCCCCTAGATATGAAGGCTCAAAATTAATACCGCCATTTTGCATCGCATAGATAAAGTAAAATGCGAACCAAGCCGCTGTGGCGATGGCTGCTAAGGTTGAAACAAGTTGCTCAACAACACTTGTCTCAAGCATAGGCATTTCTTCATTGGCCGCATTGAGCATCAATACAGGCTCATCGTCATTTTGATCTAGAAAGCGAGGAAAGTCGCTGTTTGATGGTGTCTCCTCACCGATATACGGGCTTTCAGTCGCACGAATTTTTAAAGCACCAATTCCTAAACCAGCTTTTGCACGATCTTTTAAATCTGCGGCACGGTTGGCACGAATATCGTTACCAGTCGCTTGCGGTGTTGATTGTTCATCAGTAGACGCAGAATTTTGTGTATCGACACTTGGTTTAAGAGCGGAAAGGTCCGTCATGATGCATAACTCCATATCCCCCAAACGGCTATGTTTGGGTGCGGTTTACTATGTTGAGAGATATGCTTAAAAAAACATTGTTAAGCGCTTCATGCAAGGGCGATTTCGGAGTTATTCACAGTCTGATTCTTTTAATTTTTAAGTGACTGTTTAAGCGCTATTTTTTCAATTCGCTAATATACGCCTTAACGTCCTTCTTAATTTCAGGGGCAAAGAAATACAGACCGATAATATTTGGGATTGCCATAGCAAACACAACAGAGTCCGTAAACAAAATCACACCTGATAGATCTGATGAAGCACCGACGACAATAAAGAGACAGAAAATCAATTTATAGAAATTTTCAGATAGCGCGCTATTGCCAAACAGATATGTGAAACCTTTAACACCATAATATGACCATGAAATAAGCGTAGAATATGCAAAGAGTGCAACGACTACAAAAAGAACATAAGGAAGCCAGCTTGCACCATCTGCGAAAGCGCGTGAGGTTAGCTCAACCCCTTCCATACCATCGCCGCTTGAATATGCTCCTGTCACGATAATCACTAATGCGGTAACCATACAGACAATTACAGTATCAATGAATGGGCCAAGCATACCGATCATGCCTTGCGTTACAGGCTTTGACGTCTGCGCCGCGGAATGTGCAATCGCTGCTGTTCCAAGGCCGGCTTCATTTGAGAATGATGCACGCTGAACGCCCATTAATAGGGCGCCAATAATCGCACCTGATCCAGCTGCTGGCGTAAAGGCCTCTCTAAAGATCGTAACAATTGCATCCGGGATAGCGGCATAATGCATAGCTAACACAAATAGCCCCGCAAAAAGATAAAGCACACCCATAGCCGGAACCAAGCGCCCCGCGACAGCGCCGATGGACTTAATACCACCAATAATCACAATCCCGACTAGTGCGGCCATAATTAAGCCGATCAGCCAGCCTTTATTCGCGATAATGCTTTCTGCACCGCCAGTGATTGTCACGGCTTGCTGAAACACCTGGTTGGTTTGAAAGAGGCTTCCAGCACCGAAAGCACCGAAAGCTGCACAAAGTGCAAAAAAGCCGCCCATAATAGAGCCAAAATATGGCCATTCCTTACGATCAAAAACCTCTTTAAGATAATACATAGGGCCGCCAGAAATACGCTCTGGGTGGGTACCATCAGTGTGCTTACGGTATTTAACGCCGAGCATCACTTCGGAGAATTTTGTACTCATGCCAAATAAGCCCATTAGCAGCATCCAAAAGGCTGCCCCTGGCCCACCCACAGACACAGCAACTGCTACACCTGCGATATTCCCTAGGCCAACAGTGCCAGATAAAGATGTGGCTAAAGCTTGGAACGGTGAGATTTGACCATCTTGCTTATCTGCATCGCTTTTTGCACCAAATATAAGCCCCCAGGCATGGGAGAATAATCTAAAATTAATAAAGCCAAGATAAAGCGTGAAGAATATCGACGCAAAGGCCAACCAGACAAGAATTAACATTATGTCGTGGCCCGCGATACTCACGGAATAAAAGATAACACTGGCCAGCGCCTCAGCAACTGGCTCGAACCAATCATTTATAACAGCATCAATTTTCATAGCCCCAATACTACAGATAAGCCATGATATTTAAAGGGAAAATTTAATTTTGTTATTTTTTACCCACTGCATACTGGCTTAGAAACTGGGTGTTCTGGGTAAATTGTAGCAGCCCATTGACGCAGATCAGTCTTATCCATCGTTGAGGCTTTTATCACGCGTGGAGCGTATCTAGAGCAAAATACATCGGGACGCATCGCAGCAACATCATTCGAAATTTTATTACCAAAATCAGTTCTCAAAGTATCAAGCTGACGCTTTGGATTTTCAATGCCGTTTTGCTTAAAATACTTCATCATAATCTTTTCATAAGTTGAAAAGAGATCTGCATGATCGGCGGTGAATTGACGATATTGCGAATAGAGGTTCATGCCTATTCGCGCCCCCATGTGCTGACAATTCAAACCAATCACCATCAGCTCACTGTGGATACGTAGGCCCTGCTCGGCTTCCGCTTCTGCTTTTGAGTAACATTCCTGTGCTTTTACAGGTTGAATATCCAGCATTAAAACAGATGCCATTACCATCATCAGACTTGTGATTTTTTTCATGGGCTACGGTCCTTAGTTAAATCAGAGGTGCGATAGAGACTCTATCTGTTATAAATATAAAATATTCATTCATTTCAAGTCTAGCTTTTTTAGCACATTATCCTTGATTTTCTGGTGAGTTATATGGTTTATAGCGCGTTATGACTATAGCAACAGAAAAGCCAAAGACTATGCCTACACAAACTGCCAATATGACTAAAAATAAGAAGCTCTACATCAAAACATGGGGCTGTCAGATGAATGTGTATGATAGTAACCGCATGGTAGATATCCTCTCTTCACTTGGTTACAAACCAAGCGATACGCCTGAGGACGCGGATATGATGATTTTGAATACATGTCACATTCGCGAAAAAGCGACTGACAAAGTCTTTTCCGAGCTAGGCCGTCTTAAGCCTCATAAAGAAGCTAAAGAAGCTAAAGGTGAAAAAATGCTTATTGCCGTAGCTGGCTGTGTTGCACAGGCGGAAGGTGATTTTATTTTAGAGCGTGCACCATATGTCGATCTTGTTTTTGGCCCGCAAACATATCACGAGCTACCAGAGATGGTTTTAAAGGCTAATGGTGATGATCGCGTTGTGAATACAGAGTTCCCTGAAGTTTCCAAGTTCGATTTCCTTCCTGAAGAGCACACAATTGAAGGTGCATCAGCCTATCTTTCAATCCAAGAAGGCTGTGATAAGTTCTGTACGTTCTGTGTGGTGCCTTATACGCGTGGTGCAGAATATTCACGAACAGCGCAAGAAGTTGTTGATGAAGCAAAACGCCTTGTCGATCAGGGTGCGCTTGAAATTATCTTACTCGGTCAGAACGTGAATGCCTATCACGGCACAGGCCCTGATGGTAAGACATGGGGCTTAGCAGATTTATGTTACGCGATTAACGAAATCGATGGCTTAGAGCGTATTCGTTATTCAACATCTCATCCACGCGATATGGATGATGCATTGATCGAAGCGCATGCCTTACCAAAAATGATGCCATTTTTACACCTGCCTGTGCAAAGTGGTTCAGATCGTATTTTGAAAGCGATGAACCGTAAGCATAAGGCGGATCTTTATCGCGACATCATCGCTAAACTCAGAAAAGCGCGCCCTGATATAGCGTTCTCTTCTGACTTCATTATTGGTTTCCCTGGCGAAACAGAAGAAGATTTCGAACAGACTTTACAGCTGGCAAAAGATGTCGGCTATGCCTCATGTTACTCTTTCAAATATAGTGCACGCCCAGGCACGCCTGCAGCCAATCTTCAAGCAGCATTAGTGTCTGATCAGATTGCCAGCGAGCGCCTCTCTCGTTTCCAAGCCGTTATTAATGAAAGCCAAGCCGCTTTTAACAAATCATGCGAAGGGCTTGTTATGCCAATTTTATTTGATCGTAAAGGCAAAAAGCCCGGTCAGCTTAGTGGTCGTAGCCCCTACTTCCAGTCTGTATATGTAGAAGGTAACGAGCGTCTGATCGGCTCTATTCAGAATGTCAAAATCACAAATGGATTTGATAATTCACTTACAGGACAGCTAGAACTTCTTGATGGTGTGGTGAATGGATAATATCGTTTGCCAGCAAGCAGTATTTTATTTGACATATACATCAAACATCATTAAAAGCTTATGGACATAATCACGATAGAGATGCCGAAGCTATTATAGCGCGGCTAAGACATTGAAAATGATGTGCTATAGGGTGTTCTGGGTATAATGAGTGAATTAACACAATATCAGATTGAAGAGTCCTCACGTTCCAAAGAAGGGAGCGAAAAGAGCACTACCAAGACTCCTAGCTATACGCTCGATGTTAATGTAGATATACGCTCTCGTGTGCCAACAAAAAAGAGTCCCCCCATCACAAGCACTCAATTTAGATTTGGAGAACATTTCTCGGGAAACCCTTCATATTTTCAGCATGATCCAAGCTATACTGAAAGCGACGCAGCCATGCTCATGGCGACTATTCAGCTCACAGATATCGCTTCTCAAATTAAGCTTCTTCAAAGTGAGCTAAACCTCACCCCTAACATCCTTATAAAATCTCCAATTAAAGATGCAGAGTATTTAGCTAAATCCGGCGATAAAGAAAACAGCAGTGATATAGCAATTAAGAAAGCGATAGCTGATAACGAATTAGAAATCGATACTCTTAATCAAGAAGTTGATGCAATAGAACAGGCCTTATTAGATATACCCAACCCACATAAGGGGCGAAGCAAAGTAAATGCCTACGAAGCGGCTATAAAACATTACCAAGCCTACAAATTAAAACCACTCGTTACACAAAATTATGGCAGACGCCCCAGCCTAACAAGATTACTTAATCTAGTAAAACAGCTAGATAACCCGGTGGCAGTCGGAAATCACAAGATATGGGAACGAATTAACACTATAAAACGCACCTCCAAGTCGCCCTACATAAAACAATATTTAAGTCACAGGGATACTATAGATTCTTTGATAGATACGTTAAGCACAGTTGATTTCTTACAACGCACATGCCAACAAATACGCCGTAAAATTAATTACCTAAAGAAAGAAAATAAAAAGCACCACGACACGCTCAAAACAAAGCCTGCTTCGACGCTTCTTATGCAACAATTTGCAACAAGCGTTAATTCATTAAGAGATACTGGTGCCGTTTTATGCTTTGAATTCAACAACAAACCGATAGCGCTTAGCCTAATTGCAGCTAATGAGCACGTAAAAATTTTACCGCCTTTAGAGCAAATCTTTTGTGAGCAAAATAAAGAAAAACGCGCAGCTACCGACAACAGCACCCCAAACAAACACAATGAAATTAAACAGCAGCAAATTGAAGCTGAGAGAAGAAAAGTTGAAAAGCGCAAGCGCAAGAACGCCTCAAACAATCATAAGCGCCAAACAATTAATGCGCATATAGAAAAGACAGGCAATCCTGATGTCTCCGCGCTTTTTCAGCAACAAACATCAAATGACGATCAGAGCACAAACACAGCAAATGCTCAGCAAGAACGCATTGATATCTATGTTGCGGCCCATGCTTTAAGCAGCGCAGTGTTAGCAACTAAACATACAGCAAACGAGCAACATACATATAAAAGCTTAGCTCAACTCCAGAGTAGCTCTCTATACAATCAGCGCTTAAATGAGCTAACAAAGACACTCAAAATTAAAAACAAAGACCTTAGCGAGAGAGAACTCATAGATAGAGCCATAAAAATAATACAAGAAGAATTTGAAGCCGAGGAAAGAAGAAAACAAGAAGCGCAGCATGAAAAGGCTAAAATGGAGCGCCACCCCCACAGAGCAAATCCCGCACAACACAATAATAACGAGATTCACAGTGCGGTTTGGCAGTCCACATCTGACGGGGAGATGGAAATCAAAGGCAATAAAGAGTTTGCACATGGCAATACTGACATCGCTTATATTGATGCCCTTACGGAAGCACTACAGCCTTACCTCTCAGATACGCCTTCAGAAATTTATATTCATACACAAGATGATTTATTTTACGGCCTTCTGAATATTGAAGGTAATACGTATTTTGATGCTAAAAAATGCGAAAAGTTTTTGCAGGATACCGAGTATAAAACAGAGCTTAGCGCTTTAGAAAATGCCCTCCTCACAATTCAAAGCAAAGCCCAGCTCAAGCTTATTTACCACCCTCGCGGCGAAATGAAGCTTTTTAAAAATAATGATGCATTACCTGATGATGTATTATCTACTGCAGAGCAAATCGCCAAAAATGAAGAAAAAAAACGTGCACAAACCATGGTTCACGTAGGCAGAGAAGCCCTAAATCAAGTTAGGAAATATGCCCGAACTTCACCGGATAAACCTCTTTCACAACAACCTAATACTGGCCCAAATTAGAGTAGCCCTTAGATTTGCAATGTATATTAACCATTCATGCTGCTAAGCAACTTGGCTTTTACGCATGCTTTCGAGTATAATTAAAAGTATAGAGATAAATTTTATAAGGATTGCTATTGGCAAACACGCTGACATTAGAATTTAAGAATAATGATATTCTGCCTCTGCTCTTTGGCGAGCATAACTCTCACCTTAAATATATAGAAGAAAAACTCGGTATCCAGATTGGCGATCGCGGTAATACGCTAACCTTAGTAGGGTCTAAGCGGAATGTAGCAGATGCCGAGCATATTCTGAATATTTTGCAGACTAAGATTAAAGATAAGCACGAAGTGGGTAAGGCTGAGATTGATGCTGCGATCCGCTTTCTGCATAACAAGAGCCAACGAAAAGGTGAAAAAAAGACAAAACGCATGACAGATGACGCTCCTATTATCACAACACAGCGCAAAACCATTGCGCCGCGCTCCCCAAATCAAGCTGATTACATTCGCTCTATCTATGAGAATGAGATGGTATTCGGCCTTGGCCCTGCTGGTACGGGTAAAACCTATCTGGCTGTCGCGGTTGGGGTTTCAATGTATTTAGCTGGTGAAGTTGAGCGCCTTATATTCTGCCGCCCTGCGGTGGAAGCTGGCGAGCATTTAGGCTTTTTACCTGGCGATATGAAAGAAAAGGTCGATCCTTATCTGCGTCCTATTTACGATGCTCTTCACGATATGATGAATAATGAGCTAATCCATAAGAAGATGGAAAGCGGCGATATTGAGGTAGCTCCCCTCGCCTTTATGCGTGGACGTACACTTAGCAATGCGTTTGTGATTTTGGATGAGGCACAAAACACCACCCCCACACAAATGAAAATGCTGCTAACGCGCTTGGGCGAATCCTCACGTATGGTCATTAATGGTGATTTAAGCCAAACGGATTTACCGCCTTCAGTGACTTCAGGCCTTCGTGACGCGGTCAACACGCTCAAAGGCGTGAAAGGCATTTACTTTAATCACTTTGACAAAACCGACGTTATCCGTCATCCATTAGTCGGGCGCATTATTCACGCCTATGATAAGAAACATAAAGATAAGACATAAAAGCTTAAATTGTGGATATAGATATTAGATTTGAAGCTGGGAGCTGGGATGAGCGCTCCTATAATGAATTGGCTAATGGCGCTATAAAAGCAGCTTTAAAAGCCGCCCCCTACCCCTTAAATGAAGGAGAAGTGAGCCTCGTCTTTGCGGATGATGCTTTTGTCCAAGTTTTAAACCGTGATTATCGCGGCAAAGATAAGCCAACAAATGTCCTATCCTTCCCTCAGCTAGAACCAGAAGAGATTAAAGCTTTAGAAGCGCAGGATTACGCGCCGCTTGGTGACATCATACTGGCTTATGAGACATTAGAGCGTGAAGCTGTTGAGCAAGATAAACCGATAAAAGAGCATTGTACGCACCTCATTATACACGGCCTGCTTCATTTATTAGGCTATGATCATATTGAAGATGAGGAAGCCGAGGAAATGGAAGCGCTGGAAATTAAGATTTTAAGCGGTCTAAATATAAAAAACCCCTATGAATCGGGCAATTTTATGGCATAATAAGAACTGGACCATGTTAAAGATGAAAAATAATAGCAATTCCGATAAAAGCCGCCCTCCGCCCTCGAATGAGAACAGCAAAAATACTGTTATCAGCAATACGAGCAGTGGTGGAGAAACGCTATCCTCATCTTCGCAAGATGGCGGTTTATTCTCTGGCCTTAAAGCCCTTATAAAAGGCGGCAAACCTGACACAGGCCTTAGAGAAGCTATTGAAGAATATATCGAAAAGAGAGACGAAGATACGCTTCTTGACCCTGTGTCAGAGCATGAACGCGTGCTTTTTGCCAATATCTTGAAATTACGGGATATTACTGTTGATACCGTGATGGTCCCTAGAGCCGATATTATTGCCGTTGATGTAAACACCAGAAAAGAAGAGCTCTTCAAACTGCTTGCAAGCATTCAATATAGCCGCATTCCAGTATTTGAAAGCACTTTGGATGAAGTTCTGGGCACAGTGCACTTAAAAGATATTATTAGAGCACTTGCCAATAATGAAGAGATTACCCTTAAAAATCTACTCACTGAAATCCCTATCGTTTCGCCGTCCCTGCCTGTCTTAGACCTACTCATGACGATGCGTGAAAGTCGCCGTCACATGGCTTTAGTCGTTGATGAATATGGTGGAATTGACGGGCTTGTCACTATAGGTGACATCATCGAGACCATCTTTGGCGAGATTGAAGATGAGCATGATATGGATGATGATCCTCAGATTACAGAAACACAAGATGGCGCTATTTTAGTCGATGCTCGTGTTGAAGTTGATGAGTTTGAAAATGAATATGGACAGATTTTTGATCAACAAGAGCGTGATGAAAGCGATACGCTAGGCGGTTTAGTATCCACACTCGCCGGACGTGTTCCTGTGCGTGGTGAAGTCCTTAATCATGATAGCGGTACAATTTTCGAAATCCTCGAAGCTGATCAGCGCCGCGTTAAACGCATCAAAATCTATAACATCCCAACCGAATAGGTTCAGTTGAATAGCTTTAACTGAATAGACTTGCGCTCTTTGTTACTTCGCGTATAGTCCAGCCATAATGCTAGAGAAAATATTCAAGCCCTATCTTAGCCGCCTTTATGTAGCTGCACCACTTTGTTTGGTTGCTGGGCTTATTAGCGCCTTTGCAATGGCGCCGCATAATTTATGTTTTACACTCTTTATTGGCATAGCCTGCCTTTATACAAGCCTGCATTACGCAAAGAATAAAAGGCGTAAATTTGCGCTTGGCTGGCTTTTTGGCTTTGGCTATTTCGTCATGAGCTTGTCATGGATTGGGAACGCTCTCCTTGTGGAAGGCAACCCTTACAAATGGGCTTGGCCTCTTGCCGTATCAGGGCTTCCAGCTGCACTGGCGTTATTCATCGGCACCCTATGCATTTTGACGCATTGGGTAAAGCTTGATAAATTTTTAGGTCTACTTACATTTTGCGGCCTTATGATTGGCTCTGAATTACTTCGAGGTTACCTTTTCACTGGCTTTCCATGGAATTTATTCGGCTACAGTTGGGCTGACATTCTTAGTATTGCGCAAATAGCTTCTTTAGGTAGCATCTATATATTGAGTGCGATCACTATATTCTGGGCAAGCAGCATTGGATTCGCACTCATAGCGAAAAAGCACCTTGCACTCACTGCCCTCACTATTTCTTTAATTAGCTTTCTCGCCTGCTTCGCATATGGACAATATAGAATTGATAGTACCGAGATCACATATAAAGAAGGCGTTATGGCGCGCCTTGTTCAACCCAACATCAATCAAGCCGATAAGTGGGATCCGAGAAAAACAGCTGATCATTTTTCAAAATTGCTACAGCTCTCATATTATGATGGTTCAGAACAGGCTGCAGAAAACTTCACCTATATAATATGGCCAGAGACAGCCATTAAAGGCTGGTACTTACAAGACAGAGGTTCATTAGGCGCCCTAAAAGCTATGCTCAACTCATATCCAAAAGGTGCTGCCATTATTACTGGCGCATTGCTATTTGATGAGAGCGATAAAAGCTACAGTAACTCTATCATCATGATTGATAGTGACGGACAAATCTCAAATAGATATAACAAATCTCACCTTGTGCCCTTTGGTGAGTATATCCCATTTCAGAAATGGATCCCCTTAGAAACCATTACACAATTTACAGGTTTCAAGCGCGGAAATGGCCCTGAAATATATAATACACAGCAAAATTTATCTTATAGCCCTCTTGTTTGTTACGAAATTTTATTTCCACACAACGCTTTACCCAAAAACAAGAAAGCTGATTTTATTGTCAATGTCACGAATGATGCTTGGTACGGTATAAGCGCGGGTCCCTATCAGCATTTTACACTTGCTCGCTTTCGTGCGATCGAGACAGGCACAAGCGTTTTACGCGTGGCCAACACAGGCATTACAGGTGCGATTGATCCGCTTGGACGCGTAATAAGTAGTAGTACATTATTTACACCGAGTTATCTTAATATCAACTTGCCTAATTCTGTTGATTTTCATGCAATTGGGAATAACTAAAGTTTTTTTCTTGTTTAAACCAAAGTAAATCTCGACAAATTCAAGCATAAATTTTATATAAGTAATTAATAATACCTAAGGTCAGTTGCATACCTTCGTAATCGACGCTATGTCTTTAGGCATCATAAACAAGAAGCATCACATCTTGTTCTTCACATGTCTAAAATATTTTTTAATTGACATATGATTGCAAATTATGTGAAATGCTCATTACTCTAAAAGTAGGTCTATTAATTAATATGGGTACACAAACACAAAGAAAAACAAAAGGCACCCCCAACCAGGTTGATGTGCATGTTGGACAACGCTTACGCGTCAGACGCTCCCTTCTTGGATACAGCCAAGAAAAACTAGCATCTTTAATCGGCTTAACATTCCAACAAGTTCAAAAATACGAGCGCGGTACTAACCGTGTAAGTGCCGGACGCCTATATGAGCTCAGCAAAATTCTTGATGTCCCTGTTTCTTACTTTTTTGATCAAATCTCAGAAGAAACCGACCATATCACACCGGGCATGTCAGATAATGATCAAGATGGCTTTACTGCGGAAAACGAATCAAACGGCGACCTTATGGCGCGCAAAGAAACCCTTGATTTAGTTCGTATCTATTACAGCATCGAAAATCCTGAAGCGCGTAAAGATATCGTCAAATTCATTAAATCTATGGCAGAGCGCATGTAATTGTATGTGTGCAATGCGTACAAATAGTTCTTGCAAGCCCTTTATAGTGTGATTACTGTTAGATTTTTAGTGCTGAGGTTACCCTCAACTTAAGTAATCACACTTCAAAGGCAGAGAATTATTATGCAAGCAAACACAGCAACGAAGGTCGCAATGCCACAAGACAATCCAAGCCAAAACTTAAAAGATTATATTTTCACTAGCGAATCTGTGTCAGAAGGTCACCCAGATAAAGTCTGTGACCGTATCTCCGATACAATCCTAGACCTTTTCTTAAAAGAAGATCCGTATGCGCGTGTTGCTTGCGAAACACTTGTTACAACAGACACTGTTGTTCTTGCAGGTGAGCTTCGTGGCCCTGAGAGCATTACTAAAGATATGATCGAGCAAGCTGCTCGTGAGGCCATTAAAGATATTGGTTATGAGCAAGAAGGTTTCCATCATGCGACAGCTAATGTACAGGTTCTTCTTCACAAACAATCTGTAGATATTGCGCAAGGCGTTGATGAAGGAACTGGCGTTGATACAAATGAAGGCGCTGGCGACCAAGGTATTATGTTTGGTTATGCGTGTAATGAAACAGAAGCGCTGATGCCTGCGGCTATTCATTATTCACATGAAATCCTTCGCGGCTTAGCGGACGCACGTAAAAACGGCGATCTTAAAGGCAAGATTGAGCCTGATGCAAAATCACAGGTTACTCTTGAATATAAAGACGATAAGCCAGTGCGTGCGACATCTGTTGTTGTCTCAACACAGCATGCTGAAGGCCTATCGCAGGATGAAGTGCGCGCTATGGTTATGCCATATATTGAGCGTGTACTTCCTGAAGGCTTTATGCCCCCTGAAGAAGAAATCTATGTTAACCCAACTGGCCGTTTTGTAATTGGTGGCCCTGTTGGCGATGCGGGTCTTACAGGCCGTAAGATTATTGTTGATACATATGGTGGTGCTGCGCCTCATGGTGGCGGTGCGTTTTCTGGTAAGGATCCGACAAAAGTTGACCGTTCAGCGGCCTATATCTCGCGTTATCTTGCTAAAAATGTTGTTGCAGCAGGTTATGCGAAAGGCTGTACAATTCAGCTCGCTTATGCGATCGGTGTTTCTAAGCCACTTGGCGTATATGTTAACACACATGGTACAGGCACAGCGCCAGAGGGCGAAATCATCAAAGCGCTTACAAGTCTTGTTGATTTGTCTCCACGCGGTATCCGTGAGCACCTACAGATGAACCGTCCAATCTATGCACGCACAGCGGCTTATGGCCACTTCGGCCGTACACCAGATGCTGATGGTGGTTTCTCATGGGAGAAAACAGACCTCGTAGCAGATCTACAGCGCATCCTTGGCTAATTCGTGCCTTACTATTTTACAAGTTTGAGGAAAGCTCCGCGATGCGGGGCTTTTTCTTTAACGGGCAAATCATTTGATGGCTGTTGATCGGTATTAGAAACGCCTTTGTTGTTCAATATCAACACTGCTACATCCACCACCTTTTTCGCCGCCGCAATACCATCCACGCCCGTTTCAGCACTTTGCACAAATGATTTTGCAAGCGCTACCTTACCCTTAACTTGAGAGAGCGGCGCATCTTTTGCACACAGATTCTCTTCAAAATATCTATAGGCATCACGCAGCTTAGCTTCTGCAGTATCAAAAGCTTCATCAAATGCGGAATAGTCGTTGATATCAACCTCTACAGCCATTTGAAGAAAATCGTCTTTAAGCGCTTGTAGATTAAATAAGATTTCTAGAGCATGTTTGTCTTCATTACTTGTCATGTTCATCACTATTATTTAAAGGTTGTACAGGAATACAACAAAGAATTAACATAATGCAAGATCAATCTACAAATAAAGAAAAAAGATTTTACGGGCGGCGGCAAAGTCGTCCTTTAAAAGGGGCGCGTGCGGATGCCGTTGAAAAACTTCTTCCCGCTTTAAGCATCCCTAAAGAGCTTCTCACAGAAGACGCTTCGATAGTGCCAAGTGCCCTCTTCCCAAAAAACTATAAAGAATTGTGGCTAGAGATTGGTTTTGGAAATGGTGAGCATTTGGTTGAGCTCATGCGCCGTCATCCAGAGCATGCCTTCTTAGGGGCAGAACCATATATTAATGGCATGGCTAATTTTTTAAAAGAGATTGCCGCAGAGCCTCATGAGCATGTCCGCGTGCACATGGATGATGCGTTAATGCTGGTAAATTCTCTGCCCGATCAGTGCTTAGACGGTCTGTATATCCTTAACCCCGATCCGTGGCACAAAACACGCCACCATAAACGCCGCATCGTGCGCCGCGAGACTTTGACGGCCTATCACCGTGTTTTAAAGCCTGGGGCGCAGCTTATATGTTCAACCGATGTGCCATATTTAGCGGATTGGATGATTACAGAAGTGATGCTTCATGGCGGCTTTGAATGGAGCGCCAAATGCGCTGATGATTGGCGCACACCGCCTGAAGACTGGATCACAACCGCTTATGAGGTTAAGGGCGCGAAAGGCGCTAAAATCATGAGCTATATGATTTTTGAGAGAGTTTAGTTAGCCCATAATCGTAAATTCGATATGACTACCTTCTTCTTCATATTCCGTGACCTTATACTTACTCTTGATCAGAGCAATATTTGCCTGCATTTGTGTCTGTAGATGCTCCGAAGCATACTTAGCCGTTGCGTCATAACTTACCAATAACGATTTAGGGTGATCAGGACGCGCGCCATCTGTCGCCGTCACTTTAAACTCAACATTTTCATTTGGCTTCAGAAGAGCGCTGACGCCGCCAAAGATTCGGCTACATTCTTTTCTCACCCTAGCGATTTCATTGTTTGAGCCACTAGCCGTATTAAAGTTTACTTTTATTTGGTTCATTGTATCTCCATGATTTTAGTGGCGGCTTTTTTAACAGCACGCTAGAATAAGTCAATAAATTTATTACTTGCTTTATGAGGAACTGCGCGTTATATCTACTCACACATTCCGATCTTAAAAAGACGGTGGGCTCATTAAGAGACCCGCCTTTTTTATTGCCCGGATGAATAACAAAGAGGATTTTATGAAACAATCACCATTGGAAAAGAAGCTTTGCAATATTAGCGCGCCAGTTATTGAAGACCTTGGCTTTGCGCTGGTGCACGTTAAGCATCTCTCAGATAATGGCGGAACAGTGCAAGTCATGGCAGAGGACCCAAAGACGGGGCGCCTTGGCGTTGATGATGCCGCGAAAATTAGCCGCGCTTTATCGGCTGTCTTTGATGTGGAAGACCCTATCAATGGCGCATATCGCTTAGAAGTTAGCAGCCCTGGCATTGATCGCCCTCTTACGCGTTTAAGCGATTTTGAGAAATATAAAGAATTTGAAGTGAAGCTGGAGAGCGATATTCCAGCAGAAAATGGCCAGCGTAAATTCCGCGGCTTTATTAAAGAGGTAAACGGCGAAAGCATCGTGATTGCTACAGATCAAGGCGATACTGAGCTGGATTATAATTCAATTGTTAAAGCCAAGCTGGTTTTGACAGATGATCTGATTAAACGAACAGCAAACTTATAAGGAGATAGACCATGGAATTGCTGCAAGTTGCCGATAATGTGGCGAGAGAGAAAAATATTGACCGTGACATCGTGTTAGAAGCGATGGAAGAAGCGATCCAAAAAGCTGGTCGTTCTAAATATGGTCATGATCATGATATCCGCGCGAAGATTGATCGCAAGAGCGGTGAGATCACAATGAAGCGTTATCGTGAAGTGATGGCGGATGATGCTGAAATTGAAAATGAAGTTGCACAGCTTACACAAAGCCAAGCTAAGCGCATTAAACCTGATGCGGAAGTTGGTGAGTTTTTGGTTGATGAGCTACCACCACTTGATTTTGGCCGTATTGCTGCACAGACTGCAAAGCAAGTTATCATGCAAAAAGTGCGTGAAGCTGAGCGTTCACGTCAATATGGTGAGTTTAAAGACAAGGTTGGCGAGATCGTTAATGGTGTTGTTAAACGTGTTGAGTATGGTAATGCAACGATTGATATTCAAGGCCGTGCAGAAGCGCTTCTTCGTCGTGATGAGAGTATTCCTCGCGAGCACCTAAACACAGGTGACCGCGTGCGTGCGATCATCTATGAAGTCCGCGAAGAAACACGTGGTCCACAAATCTTCCTTTCACGTACTCACCCAGAGTTCATGGCGAAGCTTTTCACTCAAGAAGTGCCTGAAATTTATGATGGTGCTATTGAGATTAAAGGCGTTGCGCGTGATCCAGGTAGCCGCGCAAAAATCACTGTTGCGTCTGCAGATGGCTCAATCGATCCGGTTGGCGCTTGTGTGGGTATGCGCGGTAGCCGTGTTCAAGCGGTTGTTAACGAGCTAGGCGGCGAGAAAATCGACATCGTGCCTTGGTCTGAAGACATTGCGAGCTTTATCGTGAATGCGCTTCAGCCTGCTGCTGTTGCTAAAGTTATTCTTGATGATGATAAAAAGCGTATGGATGTGGTTGTTCCTGAAGAGCAGCTATCTCTTGCGATTGGTCGTCGTGGTCAGAATGTGCGTCTAGCCTCTATTCTTTCTGGCTGGGATATCGACATCATGACAGAAGAAGAAGAATCAGCACGTAGAGCAGAAGAATTCAAAGTTCGCTCTGAACTCTTCATGACTGCTATGGATGTTGATGAAGTTATTGCTCACCTTCTTGTTGCAGAAGGCTTCTCTACAATCGAAGAGATTGTTGAAACACCTGTTGACGAGCTCACACAGATTGAAGGCTTTGAAGAAGAGATTGCGATCGAGCTTCAAAACCGTGCTGCAAACTGGCTTGAAGCACAAGCAAAAGAGCTTGAAGAAAAGCGTAGCTCTCTTGGTATTGCAGATGACCTTATGAGCTTAGAAGGCTTGCTTCCTGCTCAGATCATCAAGCTTGGCGAGAATGAAGTGAAAACACGTGATGACTTGGCTGATTTGGCTGCTGATGAGCTTATCGAAATGCTTGGTGAAGGTTCACTCACATTCAAACAAGCAAATGAAGTCATTATGGCTGCACGTGCACATTGGTTTGAAGAAGAAGATGCTAAAGCTGCGGAAGCAGAAGCAGAGGCCGAAGTTGCTGCTGCAGATGCGGGCGAAGCTGAAAGCGCAGAAGAAAAAGACGCTTCTGCGGCTTAATTAAAGATTGATACATTGCGGCGGGGCTATAAAAGCCAAGGGTTTTGAGATTTCCCTGCCGCACGTATCGCCCTATATATTATAATAAAGCTTTTGCATGCCAAGCGTATGGCGTGTATAACCTGACTGAATTGAAAATAATTGGCGAAATTAATGAGCGAAACAACGGACAAGAAAAACGATAATAACAAAGACGGCAAAGGCTCTGGCGGTAAGAAGACGCTAAGCTTAGGCGGTACTTTAAGCCTTAAAGGTGGCGCTCCAGCAGCGCCTCGCCCAAGCGGTGGTGTGGCTGTTGAAGTTAGACGCAAGCGCGCTCCTGCGCAAACAAAGCCTACAGGTGGCGCACCAAGTGCAGCCCCTAGTGAAGATCCACATCTTACAAATAGTGAACGCGCGGCACGTGCTGAAGCGCTCAAGCGCGCTATGGCGGATGGAAACAAGCCTAAAAGCTCACTTCCTGAGCGTAAACGCGTTACTTTGGAAGATAAGAAAAAAGAAGAAGCTGCTGCTAAAGATGCTGAGAAAACAGCACGCGAAAAAGAGATGGAAGAGCTTCGCGCGATTGAAGAAGAAGAGCGCAAGAAAGCTGAAGAAATTCAAAGAAATGCACCAGCTGCGCCATCAAGCGATGACACACCAAGCACGCGCCGCAATAAATTTGCGGATGCACCAGCACATGTTCCTCACAATCCACGTAAAGATAGCGACAATGAAGAAAGCTATCGCGATAAGCTAAAGCGTAATGCGCCGAAGGCCCCTCCTCGCACGAGCGATAATCGTCGTGGCGGCCGCATGACCGTTACACAAGCGCTTAACCGTGACTATGACCGCGATCGCGGCATGTCTATGGCAGCTCAAAAGCGCGCGCGTGAAAAAGCGCGATTAGCCGCGCAAGGCCCTAAAGAGCCTGCAAAGAAAGTTATTCGTGATGTTATTGTTCCTGAAGCTATTACTGTAGGTGAGCTTGCTAACCGTATGGCAGAACCTGCAGGTGAAGTTGTAAAATCACTCATGAAAATGGGTGTGATGGCTACAATCACACAGTCTATTGATGCGGATACTGCTGAGCTAGTTATCGAAGAATTTGGCCACACAATCAAACGTGTTACAGATGCTGATGTTGAAGTTGGCTTGGGCGGTATCGATGATAAGCCTGAAGACCTCATCACACGTCCACCGGTTGTTACTATTATGGGTCACGTTGACCACGGTAAAACCTCGCTACTAGACGCTCTGCGCGAAACTAATGTTGTTTCCGGTGAGGCTGGCGGCATTACGCAACATATCGGTGCGTATCAGATTGAGGTTAATGATCAGAAAGTGACATTCCTTGACACACCAGGTCACGCAGCCTTTACTGAAATGCGTGCACGTGGTGCGACAGTAACTGATATTTGTATTATCGTTGTGTCTGCTGAAGATAGTGTTATGC
>NZAJ01000084.1 GCA_002687495.1 Micavibrio sp.
ATAACCCATAATTACGAGCCTGAATGCGTGTCAAATACGCAGACAATGGATTAGACAAGGTTGCTGAAATCAGAGGCTGTCTTTCAAGATTATGCTCTGCCCTCCACTGAGTATCGAGAGAATCTATACCTGATTGATCCAGACCTTCATACTTAGCATTTTGATTTTCAATAGACATCCTGACGACATCCGTATCGATAAATTCTTTTATTTTCGCCACCACCTCATCATCAATTAAATCCTTCAAAGAAGGCCCAGCAGCCTGCGCAGAGGACATAGACAAAAGTGAAGCACTTAATAAAGACAAGCTCACACTTTTTAATAACACTGGTTTTAACAGGGAAAATTTGAACGGCATTGCTCGCATCATGGTAACTCCAATCCTTGGTTTTATATGATTTACGCAGTGAAAAAGGCAGCAAAAAGGCCCATATAGTCAGCATGAAAAGCTAAACAATCCATTCTAACACAATATGAGCCCTACGACTTACTTTTTTATTAAGCAAGACAGCTTTTATACAAGAACAAAGCTCTTTACTTCGACTGTGCCTTGTTAAAAACCTGCTCTATTTTTTCAGCAACTTCTTCAACTTTTGTCTCAGCATGCTCTGGCTTTTTGCATTTTTCTTTACAGCATGAAGGCTTTTTCTCACCACACTGCTTATCAAGCTTAAGCTCTTTTTCTGGCGCCATTTTCGCCAAAACATAAGCAACACCGCTCCCCGCAGTACGTTGACCACCATACGGAAACGCCTCTGTGCGCACCAACTCATACCCCTCACACGCCGACAAAGCCAAAATAGTCGGCACACATAACAAAGCTAACTTCATTTTTTTCATAGCAAAAACACCCAAAATTATATGTAAAGATCGATAGAATTATCGTTAGAAAAACTTGCGCTGCATTGCACAGCCAATATGATGATTATATCAACTCTGCCCCTTAAACACAATCATCTATATTTTAGGATTAAAGCGCCACACCTTTGCATGCACGCCAACCGCAAATTCTTATGGCTTTTTCATTTTATAAAGCACAAAACTGCCCAGAGGATGACCTTTACGTAGAGCTGGGTACTCAAAATCCGCACCCTTCACATATTCAAAGCCCAGCTTCTCAATCACGTGAATCATGCGCGTATTATCATGCACCGTAAAAGCGACCAGCTCTTTCAAGCCCAGATCATTAAAGGCATGCTCAATTACCGCACGTGCAGCTTCCGAAGCAATCCCCTTGCCCCAATGTTCATTATCCAAACGCCAAGCCAGCTCAACCGCGGGCGCGAAATCAACATCAATCTCGACATTGCTTAAACCAACAAAGCCGCAAAACTCTTCCGTATCTTTAAGCTCCACTGCATAAAGACCATAGCCATTCTTTTTGAAATGCTTTTGAAACTCCGCCATATGACGCTTGGACGCTTTATCATCCAAAAGCCGTGGCAAATACTCCATGACTATAGGGTCCGCATTCATCCGTGCGAAATCTTCTAAATCCTCATCCTTCCATTCACGAAGGATCAACCGCTCTGTTTCTATATGTATCGTCTTAGCCATGCCCAGAAGCATACCTCCTCTTTATTAACAAGAGCATAACAAAATACACTCTGTCCTCAAGAATTATTCACTCTTTGTCTTCGCGCGCTCTTTGCGCCAAGCAAAAAACACAACCGCCCCTGCTCTTCTATCGTTTTTAATTTTTCTGCTGATTTTATATTCGGATCATCTTCATTCATGAAAGGAGTATAGCCTATTTCATCTTACGTGTGCAGCCAATGTTCAGTCTACTATAACACCGCTATAAAATTCCCAAACGATGCGTGCAAAGCCCAAATGGCAGACCGCTTCGACACTTTCCAGAAAAAAACAACGCCCCCCCCCAAGAGGCAGCCAAGCGACGGAGTAAAGGATAAGAAAATGAAAAACTTACATCGTAGAACAAATAAAATATTTTTGGCTCTCAATCAAAACAAATGCTAGTTTATTGTCATGAAGATATTCTGCACATGCATGCAATGTAACAAAGAGCATATTGATAAAGGCAAAGCGCCTCCTCTCGAACCTTTCTATATAGAACCAAACGAAAATCACATATACAAAATAACTTGCTCTGCTGGACATGAAGTCTACCACGCGCCACAAGAACTAAAATTCGAGATTCTTTTCGAAATCGGGTGTCACGCAATAATAGATGGTTACTACCGCGAAGCCGTAAGCAGTTTCACATCTGCATTAGAGCGGTTTTACGAATTTTATATCAAAGTACTCAGTCACAAAAATGAGCTTAATAACGACATATACTCTAAATCATGGGGTAAAATAAAAAACATGTCTGAACGTCAATTAGGGGCGTTCATCATGCTATGGACAATGGAGTTTCAAGCCCCTCCTGAAACTTTATCCGACTCACAAATAGCGCTTAGAAACTCTGTTATTCATAAAGGGCGCATTCCGACCAAAGAAGAAGCACTAAAATACGGAAATGAAATCCTGTCTATTATCAATGAACAACTCACACTAATAACAGAAAAATATTCAGATGAAGTCGACATCATAATTCGTGACCATGTACGCAGAGTTCGTGATCTAGTCCCTGACGACGCTACTCGCTCCTTCGGAACACAAGGCACCCTAATTAGTCTTGCAAAAGCAGGCAAGACAACCAGCATAGAGGCTGGAATAGAGCATATAGAAACATTTAGAAAAGGGATAAAACAAGCCCAAGAGTTGATGCCATTAATTCAAGCGTTACAAGGTAAAAACAACTAAATCCCCAACTCCCGCTCTTCCAGCGCTTTGACTTCATCGCGCAATCGTGCGGCCTCTTCGAACTCTAAATTCTCCGCAGCTTTGAGCATATCTTTCTTCAAAGCGTCGATACGCTTCTTAAGCGCTTTCGGATCACCCTCAAAGCCCTCCTGCTCGCCCGCCCCATCATGCAGGCCATATTTATACTCGCCCATAGCCGCGCGCTTTTTCATCTCGGCTTTAGCATCATCCTCGGCATAAACATGATCAAACGCCCCGCTAATATTCTTCTTCACCGTTTGCGGGGTTATCCCATGCGCCTCATTATGCGCTTGCTGCTTCTCACGGCGGCGGTTCGTCTCATCAATCGCATAGCGCATGCTCTCTGTAATGCGGTCCGCATAAAGAATAGCTTTCCCATCCACATTTCGCGCCGCTCGCCCGATCGTCTGGATCAAGGAGGTTTTAGAGCGCAAGAACCCTTCCTTATCCGCATCCAAGATCATCACGCGATGACATTCAGGGATATCAAGCCCCTCACGCAGCAAGTTAATCCCGACCAGCACGTCAAAACCGCCCTTACGCAAATCCTGCATAATTTCAATACGCTCTAACGTATCCACATCCGAATGCATATAACGCACAGCGATATTATTCTCATTCAAATATTCAGTCAGCGCTTCAGCCATCTTCTTTGTCAGCGTCGTTACAAGCAATCGCCCACCTTTCGCGATCACCTCACGCGCTTCATGCATTAAATCATCAACCTGATTTTCCGTTGGCCTGATCTCCACAACCGGATCCAAGAGCCCCGTCGGACGCACAACCTGCTCTGCACTCACGCCGCCGGCCTGCTCCACCTCCCACTCACCAGGCGTCGCAGAAACAAAAATACTTTGCCCGCGAATAGAGTTCCATTCATCAAACTGTAACGGGCGGTTATCCAGCGCCGCAGGCAAACGAAATCCATAATCAACCAACGTGCTCTTACGGCTTCTATCACCGTTATACATCGCGCGTAATTGCGGCAACATCACATGACTTTCATCAAGGAACATCAACGCATCATCAGGTAAATATTCAATCAGGGTGGGCGGGGCTTGACCTATACCGCGTCCAGTCAGATAGCGTGAGTAATTCTCGATCCCCTGACACATCCCCGTGGCAGTTAACATTTCGAGATCAAATTCAGTACGCTGTTGTAACCTCTGCGCCTCAAGGAGCTTGTTTTCACTTTCAAAGTAAGCCAGACGTTCCTTGAGGTCTTTTTTGATCTGCTTTATCGCCTGCTGCATCGTAGGGCCAGGCGTAATATAGTGTGAATTCGCAAAAACCTGCACCCCGTCCAGCGCCTCGAACTTCTCACCCGTCAACGGATCAAACTCGACAATCTGCTCCAGCTCATCGCCGAATAAATCAAAGCGCCATGCACGGCTTTCAAAGTGAGCAGGGAAAATCTCAACCGTGTCACCACGCACCCTAAATGACCCACGCTCAAAACTTAAATCATTGCGCTTATATTGCAGCTCAACAAAATTACGGATCATCTCATCGCGATCTATGCGCTGCCCAACCTCCAGCGGGAAAGCCATCGCCATATAATCTTCTTTTGACCCGATACCATAGATGCAGGATATTGACGCAACAATGATGCAGTCACGCCTCTCAAACAGCGCACGCGTCGCAGAGTGGCGCAAGCGGTCTATCTGCTCATTAATCGCACTATCTTTCTCAATAAAAGTATCGGTGCGCGGCACATAAGCCTCTGGCTGATAATAGTCATAGTAAGACACAAAATACTCAACCGCATTATCTGGAAAAAAGCTCTTAAACTCAGCATAAAGCTGAGCCGCAAGCGTCTTGTTCGGCGCCAATATCAGAGCTGGCCTTTGCAGCTCCTGGATCACATGCGCCATCGTAAATGTCTTACCGGTTCCCGTTGCACCCAGAAGCACCTGATCAGTCAAACCATCCTCAACCCCCGCCACCAGCGCCTTAATCGCCTCTGGCTGATCACCGGCAGGCGCAAAAGCGCTATCAATGCGAAACGGCTTAGACTGGTCAAAGACCCCAACCGCACCTTGGGTCAATGGCCTCTCATTATTTGGGATCATGGCTTTCATCTAAATATATCTAGCCCGCCTCAATGCAGAATTCAACGTGTAGTTTTCATTTGCATAACAACAGCAACACTGCTAATTATACTGCACCAAAACAACAAAATAAGAACATAACAGGAAGTAACGCAAAATGCTTAAGCATATCAGCGATCTATTTAATTCAGAAAAAAGAGCTGAGAATAAACTCGACAGACAAATTACAGCCGTGGATGAGCTATCACTTCGCCAAGCATTGGATCATTATAATGCATACAGCAATCTCTTTAATACCGCACTGACTGAGTTAAAAGAGGAAGCAGCTCTATATGGCCAAGGCGTTATTGCTGCTTTAACAAACTCTTTGGATAATTACCCTGTAGTTGATGATGTACAAAGCGCATCGATTATTGAGCTAAAGCCACTTATCCAGCACATGCTAAACACAACTGATGAGCCCGATCTTGATAAATGCATAAACTTTATAAATCAAAACCCACCGGAAGAAGCCGCCGTCAGCGACATCATTGACTTAAAAACAAAGCTTAAACATTCATTGATCGCACATTCGTCACATTTAAGAAGCTTGCCATAAACGGTGAACAATCACCCTTTTTTCTTAACAAGGGTTAGAAACTCTGCTATCACTGCCCTCATGCATACAATAAAAATCACGACATTGACGGCCCTAGCGGCTCTTATCAGCACAGGCGCGCAGGCTCAAAATTATGACTCTGCCGTAACAATCTATTCCCTAGACGATAGCAGCCCTGTGAACAGAACATATAACACAGCGAACTATGCGCAGCCGCAATATGTGGCACCACCAGTTCAGCCCATTGAAGTGCAGCCTGTCACAAGCACATATACAGCCCCTACTGCACCAGTCAGCGCAAAAACGAAGACATCTGAAGAAGGTGAGCTCTTCCTGGGCGCCAAATGGGAAGGCCGCGTCAATGCCGGCGCATCCGTGCAAACAGGTAACACAGAGCAAGACGCGCTTAATCTCGACACAACCATCAAAGCAAAATGGCAAGATAAACACCGCGGCACGCTAAAGGCTGAATATAACCGCGAGAGTGAAAACGACACGACCACAGAAAACAACAAAATGGTCGAAGCACAATATGACTATTTCTTACAGCCTCAATGGTTCACGAACGCCAAACTCTCATTTGAAAAAGACCAGATGAGCAATGTTGACTTACGCACAACCATTGGCCTTGGTTTAGGTCACCAAGCCTTTGATCAGGATGACCTGCATCTTCAATATATTATTGGCCCGAGCTACCTCAATGAAGACTACGAAAATGGCGATAGCGATAACAGCTTAGCGCTAAACTGGTCACTCGATTATGATCAGAAAATCTGGGACGACGCCTTCGAAGTATTCCATGAGCACGAGCTCCTCATCCCTACAGATGAAACAGCCAGCTTCCTTTTCGACAGCAAATCAGGTATTCGTGCGCCTCTCCACAAAGGCCTTGTTGCAACTGGTGAGGTTGACTTTGACTGGAACAACGAGCCACCTGCCGGAACAAAAGAAGAAGATATCACATACGCGATCAAGCTTGGTTATGAGTGGTAATAAACGCTAAACACCAGCGCAAAAATATAAGGAGAGCTATTTATTGGCTCTCCTTTTTTAATACATTAACGGTGCTGATAAAGCCTATTTCATAACAATCTTCATCACAACTTTATCATCTAAAATCGCTAGTGTTTTAGCCCCACTTCTTGGCAAAGGAATACCCTTACCCTGACAATAAAACACAAGCGCAAGCGCGAAGAATTTACGAACATATTGTAAGCGCTCTTCTTGCTCATCAGCCTTACGCACGATCGTTAGAAAAATCTGCGCATCATCACCGCCATTACCCTCTTCCATATCTACGGATTTAAGCTCACCATCCGGCGGCACCTCTAAAGATTCCTCCAAAGCTTTAATCTTTATCGCTTTATAAATCTCTTCTAGTGAAAATGTAATGAAACGCTCTTCTGTCGGCATAATCTTTCCGCCCCTAAATGTGAATACCAAATATCATTTTGCCACATTTAGCCACCATCCCCAACCCTATTTTATGCATTTAGTGGAGAGATAAATCTTCCTGCTTGCGCACAGCATCACGCGCACGCTGTGAAGATAGATTATTCGTATCATCACTCACACGGCGAAGTAAAAAGCGCGGCGCATCCGTAGAATAAAAAACAGCCGCACCATGAAAAGCTGCCTTAAACATAAGTAATATTTGATCATCTTCACGAGCTGTCCGCGCAGCAGCGACTGTTTCAAAAGCTTGGCAAGCTTCAACCCCAGCCAATGTCAAATCAGCCTTTGCGGCGCTATAGTTCAGGCGCGCATTACTCCACAAAACATCAACTTCTTTAAGCAAACGCTGATCTTCATCCCGTAAAGAAACATCAGTTTTTTTAGCTCTCGCACCCATAGGGCCACTTTTACGAGAGTAACGTCCCGAAACAATATTCACACTATGCGCCTTAAGACGCTCAACAGACTCTACAGCCCTATCGCGAGCAAACCTAAGCCCATCAAAGAATGAACGAATATCATTCTCTTCTATGATGTTCTCAATATTAGTAAAAACCTTATTCTTCACGCGTTGCTTTAAAAGCCACAAAGAGTAAACATCAGAACAATGTTTACTAAAAGCATATTTAGCCAACGCATATGCATTTTTATTGCCAGTAGAGACATCATGCGCCCATTTATCAGGATGATGGACTATCTCCATAGAACCATGCGTAGCGTCTTTTACCCCACTAGCAACCGCACGCAAACCACTCGGAACTTCAACATCCTCTGGTTCATATGCATCAACAATCTCGCCAAGATCAAGACGTCTCGTCATGCCACTACGCCCATGGTAAAATTGTTCTACATGCGCATCCCCTTCCCCTACCTCAGGAACATCCCATATATTATCAACAACCTTAATACCTTCTAACTGAAAGTTAAGGAATTGAAGCGCTTGATTGATATGTTTACGCTTACTCTCGAAAGAAATATCCCTCTCTACAATCCTATGGATGTGATCATAGACATCTAAAAAAGCTCTGTTATCATTTTTAAGCTTATTAACTTCGGCATTACAAACAACATAACTATAAATAGCACAACTAAAAGAAACCGTATTTTGAGCAACACTCATAGGTGCGCCCGCAGCCACCCCTGCCGAGAGTGCCGCTGCTGAAAACACAGGAGCAATCACCTCTTGCATCCGCGCACTTCTAGCAGCCTCAATACGTCTTTCAAAATGCTGCTTCGTAGCTTCCAAAGCACGTTGCAAACTTACACCTTTGCCAACCATAAAATCAGCAATGTGATAGCCTTTATCACGCACCCCATCATCACCAATAAAATCATCTAATGGCTGATCTAAATATTCAGACTGTTTTTCTTTATTATTATCAGACACTTGAGAAGAAACGGCACCGCTTAAAACATAAAGCCCCTCCCTAAAAGAAGAAGCTCCCCCCCTCAAACGCGAAGCCTGAAACACTTTAGGCGATTTATAATCCTTACTCATGCCAGCATTAGTACCAAAATAAACACATACTTGTCAAAAAATAACACATGTATTTTCCTAAATAATTTACAAAAAACCATTTTGAAAAAAACTCAAAACTCTGCTATTGCTTCTAGTCCCAATAACAACAACGATTTGGAAGAACAAAATGAGCGCAAATATACCAACAGATGTAGCAGCAAAATGCAGAACCTGGGCTTTTGAAGAAGCTAAACAGGTTGTTAAACGTCTGCGCGCGCTCAATAAGGGACAAATTGTCACCCCTGAAAAAGGCTATGTGCTTTTCGAAACAGGTTACGGCCCATCAGGCCTGCCACATATCGGTACATTCGGCGAAGTCTGCCGCACCTCCATGGTCAAACTTGCCTTTGAAACAATGCACCCTGAAATTCCAACAAAATTAATCGCCTTCTCTGACGATATGGACGGCCTACGTAAAGTGCCAACCAATGTGCCAAACCAAGCCCTATTACAAGATGCACTAGGCATGCCCCTAACATCTGTGCCAAACCCATTCGAAAGCGAGCATGCAAGCTTTGCCGAGCATAACAACGCCCTTCTCTGCTCATTCCTTGATAGCTTTGGCTTTGACTATGAATTTATGAGCTCAACAAAAGACTGCTATGTCTCAGGCAAATTCAATGACGCCCTCGCGCTCATGCTCTCAAAATATGATGATGTGCGCGCAGCCGTGCTGCCGCTTCTTGGCGAAGAGCGCTCTAAAACATATTCCCCGATCTTCCCGATTGTACAAAAAAAGAGTGCAGATGATCACCACCCTATTATCCTGCATAACGCTGTACTTAAAGAAGTTGTTGATGCCTCCAAAGGTATCGCGACATTCGTTGTTAGCGATGACAGCGAATTAGAGCGTGCAGGCTATGCCGCAGGCGAAGAAGTCACGCAAAGCATCTTTAATGGCGGCTGTAAAGCACAATGGCGCGCAGACTGGGCGCTACGCTGGTATGCTATGGATGTTGACTATGAAATGGCAGGTAAAGACCTCGTCACCGCGGCTAATGTCGCCGCAGATATCGTTAAAGTTCTAGGCCAGCCAGAAAAACGCATGGGGCCTGCCGGCTTCCGCTATGAGCTTTTCCTTGATGAAGAAGGCAAGAAAATCTCCAAATCAAAAGGAAACGGCCTTTCCATGGAAGACTGGCTTACATACGCGCCGCATGAAAGCTTGGCTTATTACATGTTCCAGCGCCCAACAACAGCGAAAAAACTCTATTTCGACATCATCCCCAAAGCGGTTGATGAATATATCCAATTCGTTGATAAACTGCCAAGCCAAGAACCAGCTAAACAGCTCGATAACCCGGCATGGTACATCCATAATGGCGAGATCCCTGCAGGCCAAAGCACCCCGATCAGCTTTGCCCTCTTACTTAATCTGGTCAATGCTTCAAACACAGATGATCCGGCCGTACTATGGAAGTTCATAAAAAGCTATGCCCCAGAAGCTAGCCCTGAAAACTCACCATTCTTGGATCGCCTTGTTGGCTATGCCATTAAATATTACCAAGATTTTGTTTTACCGGAAAAAACGTATCGTGAAGCCGACGCACGTGAGCGTAGCTGTCTCGAAGCCCTTGCAAGCAAACTCGAAACGATGCAAGACGGCCTAGAAGCCGAAGATTACATGACAGAAGTTTTCTCTGCCGGTAAAGAAAACGGCTATGAGAAAGACGAGCTACGCGAGTGGTTCCAAGCCATCTATGAAGTATGCCTCGGTCAAAGCCAAGGCCCACGCTTCGGCTCATTCATTAAGCTTTACGGTGTAAAAGATACAGCTTCACTCATCCGCGATGCTTTATCAGGAAAATTCGCCAAAGCCGCTTAAAGAGCAAAAACTTGCAATTTACCATAAAAGCTCGTATAAAAATTATACTTTGATACGAGCTTTTTAAATGAATAATAAAACAACAAATTCTAAAATACTGCAAACGAGCTTTAGCCGCGCACATACCAAGCTGATTCAAACACTTCATGCCTATAGCGCACTGTTGGCAAAAGAGCTCGAAGGAGAGCTAGCTAATAGCCAAAGAGCCACCCTTAAAGAAATAGAGCTCAATTCCCTGATCATTAAATCACTAAATAACAACATTGCTTTTGATGAAAGCATAGTCGTGCAAATCAAACAGCGTTCTGACGATGTAGCTCACCACTACTTCACACATAAAAACAACCAAGAGATAGAAGCCTTCATCCAGCGACAACAGGTTATGTGGAATGAAATAGAAGGCCTTTCAGCAAATCTTAGCGGAACATCTACCAGCTTTTTAAAAAGGTTACGGCAGAGACAAAAAGACTATGCCGACGAAAAAATAAATAGTGAAGAGCGACAATTATGGCTCAAAATCGATCACATCAGTAGTAAACCAGATCAAGAATCTTTCGCAAGAGCGGCAAAAAAACAGCTCAAAAACGCAGAAATAACTCTAAATGAGTACAAACCAGGCCATGAATGAGCACTCAAAAAATTTTAATATGATGTTTCAAGCAAATTACGACTTTGCACTGGCGGCATGTAAAACATTAGGCGATGAAGTCATTGAGCAAGTAAAAAAACTCTGTGAAACAAACATGCATGTCTCCGAGAAATACCTAAAAGCGAGTGGCCCAGAAGTACAGATATATAAAGACACTTTAAAAGCTTTAAATGCTAAAAACTTCCAAGCCATACAGGACTTCCCCCTAGATCATAAAACACCAGGGCTACTAGAGACATACTGGGCTAACTTTTCAGAAGAAGAGGCTGCATCTTACATCTTACGGCAACAACATTACGTAGAATCTTTATCTGCGCTATTCCCAGATCAAGAATATGCCTATAAGCAATATATAAGCGAGCTATATAAACGCTTCACAAAGCTCGAAGGCAACGAATTAAAGCTACCGAAAATAAAGATCGAAAAAGGCTCGGCCCCAGACTGGAACGCGCTCGTAAAATTTTAAGCACCAAATGTAAATCTACTTTACAAGCGAAAGCGCGTAATCTTCGGCCATCTCGCCCATATCCTTAGCATTAGCCGTTGCCAGCTCAATAATATTGCTAAGAGATTTAGGCATATGCTCTAAAACACGAGAGCGCACTTGCTCCGCATTTTCACCAACCTGATTTACCCAGATAATACCACCTGCATTCACAATAAAATCAGGGCAATATAGAATACCAAGTTCTTGAAGCTGCTTGCTTTGAACATGACCAATCTGCTGCGCTTGCTGATTATTCGCCGCCCCACAGACAATTCTCACACCAGCCTGAGCCAAGCGCGTTACAGTATTATCATTAAGCGTACCACCAATCGCATTCGGCGCGAAAATATCTGCTTTCACATCATATATGTCATCCAGACCTACGCGCTCAACTTCCACACCTTCATCCGCTAACATCTCAAAGGCTTCATCAGAAATATCACACGCCACCAATTTTGCACCAGCTGTATAAAGTAAGCACGCAAGCGCGCCACCAACACTGCCCACACCTTGAAGTGCGACAGTCATATCCCCTAAATGCTTCTCGCCTTTATAAACATGCTCAACAGCCATTTTCATAGCTTCAAACACACCCAGCGCAGTCAAAGGAGAAGGATTACCCGCCGCTACAGTTTCATCCGCAGACGTTGCGCCTTTTAAAAACTTCGTATAACCAAGCATATAATCAAGATTAGCTTCTGAGATATTCATATCTTCTGCGCCAAAATACAAAGCACGATCAGCATTAATAATATTCAACCCCGCTGCAAGAACCTGCAATACAACCTCATCCGGCTTAGGCATATCTTTATGCGCCATCACAACGCTCTTACCTCCGCCCGCAGACAAACCTGCAGCAGAATTCTTAAGGGTCATACCTTCGGATAAGCGCATCACATCTGTGATAGCTTCATCTTCATTGCCGTAAAATTTATAACGAATACCACCCTCAGCCGTACCTAACACCGTACTATGAACAGCCACAAAAGCGGTAATATCATGCGCACCGTCATAAATGCGAAATACATGTTCATGATTTTTAAACTCAGCGTGCGCACATACATCCATCTCATTTACATGAACGTCTAATACTATTTTTTGAGCTAATTGTGCCTGTCCCATTGCGCCACTCCTCTAGGAAAATCAGTTTTATGTATAACAATAAGGGCGAAGAATATATTTTTTACACGGAAAAGCCAAGAAAAAACTCCCCTTATAAATAAAACCTACTCCCAAAACCCTATGCCGAAAAGCCTTTATTCTTTGGAATATTAAACTTTTCACGATCATAATGATCCCCGTTATTAAGCGCCATGCCTTTACGCCAATGCGTAACAATCTTCTCCATATCAGGGCGATCACGCTCTTCTGGCGCATCCTTGATGCTCCCTAAAAACATAAAGCCAGCAATATGGTCACGCTCATCCAGCCCAAGCCCTGCCTTTACATCATCATGATATGAATACCATTCACTCAGCCACACTACGCCATAACCACTAGCATGCGCAGCAAGGGAAAAGTTCTGCGCCGCAGCGCCTGCCGTCATGAGCTGCTCCCATAAAGGATGCTTGCCCGGCCTTAAACGTGAGATCACACCAACAATTGTAGGCGCACGCATAAAGCGCTCACGTTCAGCCTGCACCTGATCCTCACGCGCCTCTGGGTTATCTTTGATATAACTCTCGGCAATAAGTGCCCCGACCTCTTCGCGTGCCTCACCTTCAAACACCATAAAGTGAAACGGAAAAAGCTTACCATGGTCAGGCACGCGCGCAGCCGCTGTTAAAATTCTATCTAGCTCTACCTTAGACGGGCCTGGTGCGCAGATATCTTGTACTTTCACACTCCTGCGTCTTAATAAATAATCCAGAACTTCTTCAGAGGGTTTGCCCGCAATAACTTCCATGCTATATCACCTTTCATATAATGGAGAAGAATATGGACGAACTCATCGAAAAAGCAAGTAAAGCCGATCTAAATTTCCTTTGGACTGAGACAAAAGATGTCTGGCAGCATGGTCTTTTTGGCATAGATATAAGCTCGATTATCACAGCCCTTGCTATATTCGCACTCTTCCTTCTCATTCGCGGCCTCTTTAGTAAATATGCGCTTTATCATCTGCATTCATGGGCTGCTAAATCCACAACAAAAATAGATGATAAAATCGTTGATGCGCTCATCCCGCCATTGCGGTTTATCCCTGTCATTATGGGCTTTTTCTTTGCCGCTCAATACCTGCAATTTGATGAGAAATCTGCCGCGCTGTTCTCTCGCATATTGCGCTCACTCATCGCCTTTAACATTTTCTGGGCCATCCACCGTGCTTCAACACCGCTCAGCTACGGCCTAAAAGCCTTAGAAAAGCTCCTCACCCCAGCTATGATGCAGTGGATATTCAAAGTCGTAAAAGTCCTTGTCATCTTTATCGGTGCTGCCGTCATCCTCGAAGTCTGGGGCATCGCCATTGGCCCATTACTCGCTGGTTTCGGCCTATTCGGCGCCGCCGTAGCCCTCGGTGCACAAGACTTATTCAAAAACTTAATTGGCGGTTTAACTATCATCGCTGAGAAACGCTTCCACCCAGGCGAGTGGATCGCGGTTGAGGGTGTCATTGAAGGCGTTGTTGAAGAGATCGGCTTTCGCTCCACCAAAGTACGCCGCTTCGATAAGGCCCCAGTTCACGTGCCAAACTCTGCACTTTCAGATGCCGTAGTGACTAATTTCAGCCGTATGAGCCACCGCCGCATCTTCTGGAAGCTTGGCGTGACCTATGACACAACGATAGACCAGCTTAAAGATATCCGCGATAAAATCCTTAGCTATATGGAAGGCCATGAAGATTTCGCACAGCCACCAGAAGTTCCAATGTTCGTGCGCGTTGATAGCTTTAATGCCAGCTCTATAGACATCATGGTATATTGCTTCACCAGCATGCTCGATTGGGGTGAATTCCTCGCCGCAAAAGAACGCTTCGCTTTAGAGGTCAAAGAGATTGTCGAAGGCGCTGGCACGTCCTTCGCCTTCCCATCACAAAGCCTTTATATCGAAAGCTTACCTGGCGAAGCCGCAGAGCTATTTATTCCACCAGCAAAATAAAGACTATGTAATAAAGGCTACACGCTAAGCGGCAAATAATGCTAAACAAAAACTATGAATCAGCCCGCCGCCACATCTAACGCTAGCCCGCCGCCGCTGCCTGCCATCCATGCGCTCTATACAGATGCTCGCAACGCTTACATCTTAACCGATGAAGGCGAGATGAAAACGCTCCCTTTAGACCAAGCTGCAACCTATCTTCACAAGCAGCCCGTTATGGTGTGTCACGCGCCCTATATGCGCTCCAAACTTAAGATGGACGAATTTTACGCCTTCGATGTCTTAGAACTGTTCGCCTTCGTTCATCCTGCACACTTTTGCATCCCCACCCCCCACGGCCTTTGCCAAGCCTTAGAGCTTGAGACCCCATCCAGTCTAGACGAAATGCCCTTCGCCTTATTGGATATTGCGCGTACCCTCCTAACATCCTTGAGAAGCGACCCATATAAAGCCAAAGCTGAACCGTTAGCCATCGCAGCCCTTATGGGCTTGAACGGTAAAGGCTGGGCTTGGACGCCCTTCATATTCTCAGCGCTCTCTCAAATCTACAGCCCCGAAGCGCCGATCAATGGCAAAGCCGCAATATCTGTATGGAAGAACCTCCCCGAATGGGCAGATGAAGCGCCGCCACCACCGCCCTCACATTTTGGGGTCAGCCCGGAAGAAGCGCAAGAACGCCTCAAGCAACTCCTTGGTCAAGCCGCCGAAAAGCGTGAAGCACAAATGGATTTCTCTAGCCATATAGCAGAGTCTTTCCAACCCGCCCAAGATATAGATGATCCTCACTTGATCATGGCAGAGGCCGGAACCGGCGTTGGTAAAACATTAGGCTATCTTGCCCCTGCCAGTGTTTGGGCAGAGAAAAACAAAGGCACAGTTTGGGTCTCCACCTATACCAAGAACCTACAACGACAAATCGACCAAGAACTTGATAAGCTCTATCCAGAACCTACAGTCAAAGACGCTCATGTCGCGATCCGTAAAGGCCGAGAAAACTATCTCTGCCTTCTCAACCTAGAAGAAAGCGCGGCAGGCGCAGCTCTCGCAAAACATTACACAACAACCATCGCCATAGGCCTTATGGCGCGTTGGACAGCGGCAACCAATGACGGCGACCTGACTGGAGCACAATTCCCCGGCTGGCTCTCAGGGCTTTTAGGATACGCCCACACGCGCGGACTATCAGATCGCCGCGGCGAATGTATTTACTCCGCCTGTGATCACTATAAAAACTGCTTCGTCGAACGTGCTGTGCGCAAAAGCAAGCACGCCCGCATCGTCATCGCTAATCATGCCCTCGTCATGATTAATGCCGCCCTTGCCGACGCCGAAGAAGACATGCCAAGCCATTACATCTTCGATGAAGCCCACCACCTTTTTAGCGCCGCTGATAGTGCCTTCGCCGCACATCTCACAGCACAGGAAACACGCGATTTTCGTCGTTGGCTCCTCGGTGCAGAAGGCGGACGCAGATCAGGCCGCGCCAATGGCCTCAAACGCCGTGCACAAGATTTATGCGAAGGTATGAGCGAAGCTGAAGACGCCCTACAAAATATCGTCACCGCAGCGCAGTGCCTCACCACAGATGGCTGGACACGCCGCTTTAAAGAAGCAGCCCCATCTGGCCCTGCAGAAAAGTTCCTCTATGATGTCTATGCTCAAGTCATGGCCAGAGAGAGCAACCAAGCGTCAATGGGCTACTCAATAGAAACCCACACTCACCCAGTCAACGAAGCTATATTACAAAGCGCTAAAGATTTTAAAATTGCACTTCTAGTACTGCAAAAGCCTATGCAAGCCTTAAGCAAAATCTTGCATAAAAAACTCACCGATGATGACGGACATCTCGATAGTGACACCCGCAAACGCCTTGATACCTTAAGCACCTCTATTGAACGCCGCGCCTCCCATACCCTGCAAAGCTGGATCGAGATGCTAGATAACCTGCTCAAGCCCCAACATAGCCCAGAGCTCATAGACTGGATGGAGATTGAACGCATAGATGGGCGCTCAGTCGATATAGGGCTATACCGTCACTATACAGACCCGATGAAACCATTTGCCGCATCAATTCGCCCGCACCTTCAAGGGCTCGCGGTCACCTCCGCCACCATGCGAGACAGCGCACAAGAAAACGAAACTTGGGAAAGTGCCGAGCAACGCAGCGGTTTAAAATATCTTCCCGGTAGCCCAAAACATAAATATTACAGCTCACCCTTTGATTATAAGAACCAAACAAAAGTCTTGATAATCAATGATGTAAACAAAAATGATATGATGCAACTTGCAGCCGCTTATCGCGCCCTATTCATAGCAAGTGGAGGAGCCGCTTTAGGGCTCTTCACCGCAATCAGCCGCCTTAAAAACGTCTATGAAAGCATCGCCAGTTCTCTTGAGAGCAATAACATCCCTCTCTACGCACAGCATATAGACAATATCGATACAGGCACACTCGTTGATATGTTTCGCGATAATATCCCGTCTTGCCTGCTCGGTACAGATGCGATACGTGACGGCGTAGATGTGCCGGGAGAAGCCTTGCGCCTTATCGCTTTTGATCGCGTCCCTTGGCCACGCCCAACAATCTTGCACAAAGCCCGCCGTGAAGCTTTTGGTGGTCGCCAATATGATGAAATGCTCACCCGCCTAAAACTGAAGCAAGCCTTCGGCCGCCTTATACGCCGCGCCGATGATAAAGGCGTATTTGTTATGCTCGACTCAGCCCTTCCCTCGCGTCTGCATGATGCGTTCCCGCAAGATGTAGAGATACAAAAAGTCGGGCTCAACGAAGCAATCGATCAAATAAAGAGCTTCTTTTAGCCATCCCCTAAAACCACACAGACAAAACATAAATGTGGATAGATGCTGGATTCCTATTCATATCTGTGCTTTAGTGAATTATTCTAATATAAACGATAAAAGAAAAACGACACCAATTGGGGAGGATGCCATATGACACCTTTCATTCGTGAGCTACGTTTGAACGATCCCTTGCGCGCCTATGCCGCTCTGGAACATCTACCATACAGCCTATTACTAGACAGTGCGGATCAAAATCACCCCAATGCCCGCTATAGCTTTGTCGTTTCCCACCCTATCGAAACGATCGAGAGCAAAAATGGACGCATCACCCTTACAAATTGGGAAGAGCAACGCGAGCTGCGCGGGCGTGATATATTTGAATTCATACAAGAACGTGTAAGACACTGGGTTCCACAAACGCAAACAGTCAGAGGACTTCCCCCATTTCAAGGCGGAGCCGCTGGGCTATTTGGCTACGACCTCGCCAGAGAAATAGAAAAACTTCCCAATAAAGGGCAAAATAATCCGGATATGCCGGATTTAGCCATCGGCATCTATGACCAAGTTTTAGCGTTCGACCATGAAAAGCAACAATCATGGATCATCACACACGCGAAAAACTATCATGACGCCCGCAAAAAGCAGGATTACATCCTCGGCATGATTAGTGAGCCGGTAGATATCGATTTATTCACTGGCGTCGATCTTAAATGGAAACGTAATTTCACCGAGAGCGATTACAAACAACAAATCCAAAAAACGATTGATTACATCAAGGCCGGCGACATTTTCCAAGCCAATATTTCACAGCGCTTTGATGCGAAACTCCCTAAAGACTTCGATGCTTTCGCGCATTATCTACGCTTAAGAAAAATAAACCCTGCCCCATTTAGCGCCTTTATGAATTGTGGTAACGAGCTAAAAATCTCGTCAGCATCACCTGAGCGCTTCCTCACCGTAAAGGACCGCATGGTTGAAACAAAGCCAATTAAAGGCACACGCCCAAGAAACCAAGATCCGGAGATAGACGAGCGTAATCGCTGCGCCTTGCAAGCCAGCATCAAGGACAACGCAGAAAACACTATGATCGTTGACCTTTTAAGAAACGACCTTTCAAAAAACTGCCTATCAAACAGCGTGCGCGTAACCGAGCTTTGCAAAGTAGAGAGCTTTGCCAGCGTGCATCACCTCGTCTCAACGATACGCGGCACACTAAAAAAAGATGCAAGCGCTTTAAACCTTCTCAAAGATTGCTTCCCTGGCGGCTCAATTACAGGCGCGCCAAAAATCCGCGCCATGGAGATTATCGAAGAGATCGAGCCAAGCCATCGTGGCCCCTATTGCGGCTCTATCGCATATATCGGCTTTGACGGCAATATGGATAGTTCAATCCTCATCCGCACACTTGTTTTTGATAAAAACTCTGTCAGCCTTCAAGCAGGCGGCGGCATCACAGCGGAATCCGATCCGGAAGAAGAATATCAAGAAACACTGCATAAAGCGCGCGCCCTCATCGCCAGCTTCAAACCGAACAGAACTGTGCTTAACACAGATGTGAATAAGGTGGGCTCAAACGCCATACATACTGAAAATATAATGACAGCCTAACAGCAACACGCTAAAAAGGCTTATGTTTTTAATCATCGATAATTACGATTCTTTCGTGCATAACTTGGCGCGCTATTTTGAAAATGCAGGCCAAAAAACACGTATTATTAGAAACGATAAGATTACAATCGATGAAATTCGCGCATTAAAACCAAAAGCTTTAATCCTCTCCCCCGGCCCACGCGCCCCTAAAGATGCTGGCATCTGCGTAGACGCTATAAAAGCCCTATGCACAGAAATGCCAATCCTTGGAATTTGCCTCGGCCATCAAGCAATCGGGGAGGCCTTCGGCGCTGAAACCTCTCGCGCAGGAACACCAATTCACGGCAAAGCGAGTGAGATAAAACATAACCAAAAAACAATCTTTAAAAACCTGCCAACGCCAATGCTCGTAGGGCGCTACCACTCTTTAATCCTAGAGCCAGCAAAAGACAGCCCGCTAAATATCACAGCCCGCACCACAGATGATAATGAGATAATGGCCGTTCAGCATAAAAACTTACCTGTTTATGGGCTTCAATTTCATCCGGAATCAATCCTTACAAGCCACGGTGAAAATTTAATCGAAAACTTTATTAAACTCACAGCGAATTGGCACAAAAACAAAAACAAAAACAAACTTAAATCTCAACCCAAGGCTAAGGCTAAAGCAAAAGACAGCAAGAAGGAAAAAGTCGCATGAGCATTGCCTATTTCAATGGAAACTGGATTGAGGAAAATGACACAACAACAGGCTTCGGCTTCAATGATCGCCTACGCCTTGGGGATGGCGTTTTCGACACCATGCTATGCATCATAGATGAACAGAACAAAGCTCAAACCATCCATGCAGATAAGCATTTCGAGCGTCTAAGCAAAGCCGCCAAACTCATGCAAATCCCTGCCCTTCCCACAACAGAAGAGCTAACAGCTCTAGCCCATGAGCTTATAGATAAAAACGCTCTGCAAGCAGGGCGCTACGCACTCAACACAATTTTCACACGCGGCCCCGCCTCAAGAGGCCTTATGCCAGCCTCAGAAACACAAACCACGCCAAGCTTAGTAATGAAGCTCTCACCCGCATCTTCAAGCTTCCCAGAGATTAACGCCATAACCGCGCGCCATTCTTGCCGCAATGAATACTCACCTTTAAGCCAAATCAAAAGTACCAATTACGGCGATAACATCCTATGCCTTTTAGAAGCCAAAGCTAAAGGCGCCAATGAGGCCCTCATCTCCAATATAAAAGGAGATATTGTCTGCGCTAGCTCTGGAAATATTTTCGTCATCTTAGATGGAAAGCTCCACACACCGCCACTCTCAGACGGTGTTTTGGACGGCGTTACGCGCCAGATTATGATCGAAAAATATCCCGTTATAATCAGCTCGATTAATATGCAAGATTTGCAAAAGGCTGAAGGAATCTATATAACCAACAGCATTAAAGGCTGCATGCCCATCAGCATACTCAATGCTGAAAAGCTGCCCCCACCATTACTGACAATCGAACAGGATTTTCACCTCTCATGAATGATTTAAATATGCTAACCGTATATCTCGGCTCTTCTGGACATTGCCGTGACATCTTCAAAGATACAGCACGCCAATTTGGCGCATTGATCGCAGAAAAAGGTAAATCACTAGTCTATGGTGGCATGGATACAGGCCTCATGGGTATTTTGGCTAAAACAGCCCATGAAAATGGCGCAGATGTAACCGGCATCATCCCGCTTAAACTCAAAGATTCTGAGCGCATCCTTAAAGGCATCACAAAAACAATCCTCGTTGAAGAGCTATGTGATCGTAAAAAGCAAATGTTCAAAATGGCTGACGCTGTTGTCACTCTACCAGGTGGCTTCGGCACAGCGGATGAGGCTCTAGAACTCCTTTATTGGGGTAGCAGAAAGCTTCACCAAAAACCTGTCGTATTCGTCAATATCGACGGCTATTGGGACGAGTTCATTGACTTCATTAATTCAACAGCCGACTTCAACCCCGCCTATCTGATAATCGTCAACAGCATCGACGAAGTCTTCCCAGCGTTAGAAAACTGGCAAGCTCCTGAAATCGTACCAAGCGATGCCCTCGCCCGCTTCCCACATTTCGAAGATGAAATATGCCGCAATACCTCTATGCCGATTATCATCGACGAAGCAACAATCGAAAATACCTATTACGCCATTTGCGCTCTTGGCTTACGCCAACTCGGCAAACATGAGCGCTCAATTGGTTTTTTGAATAAAAACAAACAGTTCGATAAATTAGAAAGCTGGATCAGACACGCTGCAAAAGAGCGTTTCATCACAGAAAAATGCCTACAACTTTTTGCGATTGAAGAAGATGAAGACACGCTCATGCGCAAATCCCGCGCCCCCGTCCGCATAGAGATTGATCTTCATAATGACAAATGGGGCGATTAAAGTTATTGCAGAAGTGTAATTCCAGGCACAAAATCAGGTCTTTTTGCTACGCGTTCAATCTCACGCCCTTCCATACTTGCATCAAGTTTCGCAAGCGCCTTGATTTGATCAGCAGTAAAATCACCGCTCAATCCATTATCGGCTAAAAAAGCCTCCACATTCCCAATATGCTGTTGCTCCACACTGCCCACAGCAAAAGCAGATAAATCAACCATCATGGAAATCACATCATGTTGGGATATCACACCGTCAGCAGTGTAATTAGATGCATCTATACCAAATTCTTTCTTAATACCTTCATTTGCTTGCTCTATATGCTTACCCTCGGTAGTCATATGTGCATAATGAAGGTCAGCCTCAGCTCGCTCCACCCAATCCTTCGAAGCGTCTAGGGCATCGCCATTACTGCCTTTTGCATCTTCAAAAAATTGCTTTAGCCCAGACAATTGATCTTCTGCCATTGTCACCATATGCTCTTTAATATTCAAGGGCTTACCCTCAGGAAGCATACCTAGCTCACCTGCTAAAAAATTTAGTCTTGTTGTATTCACTTCTGACATTTCCCACTCCCACAAAAAAATTCATATCAAAAGCATAAGTCAAAAATATTAATAAAAAATTATCACTGCGCCACTATCACACACCCCAAATGATCAGCGCAAAAATTCACAGCACATCATTCAGCCTCTACCGGACAACTTTTCTGCTCTTGGCTAGAGACACCCTTTTGGCCAAAGTAATAGCGCGCGATGCCAATCACATTCGAAACCCAAATCCCGCTCATAAAAATCATTCCCGCAACGCTCATCACTGAAACATAAACACTCAGCCATAAGCTTTGATGCGCGAATAAGCAAAAACGATAGCGATAAAAACAACCACGAAAAACTTGAGCCAAAGCGGCAAATGTCGAACCAATCAACGCAAAGCTATCTGTCCAACCTGCCCCGACATAAGCCCAGCCACCATAAAGAAGCACCACAAAAACCCCCAAACAAATCAGCTGAATTTTTCGCGGCGCCAATGCAGATGCAAAATCTCGTAAACTTGCAATCACAGGAACATAGGCTGGAAAAATATAGCCAAGCCCATAAAAATGAACCGCCAAAACCAAATTGGCAAAAGCCTGCATAAAGATTGTATGGCGCGGCTTTAAAAGCTGAAAAGAAAGCGCAAACATACTAAAGCCAATCACACCGATTAGCTGAAATAATGTCTCAGCACTCATTAGAAAATTTAGATCAAACAAAAATCAGGCTTTATACAACAAGCTGACCAGTCACCGCACTTAGTCTCGCCTTTGCTAGATCAAGGCGCTTTTGAATGCGGCGCTTATCCGCTGGCTCACTCGCTGTAGCGAGATCTTCATTCAGATTCTTAACATCTTTTTCAATAGAAGCTTGATCCATGTTTGAAACCTCTTCAGCCTGCTCAGCCAAAATCGTACAAAGCGTATTTGTCACATCAGCAAAACCGCCAGTGATAAAGATTTTCTGAACAGTACCATCAGCTTTAGTCAAAGTAACAACACCCGGCTTTAATGACGCCACAAGCGCACAGTGATCAGGGCCAATACCAAACTGCCCTTCATCACCCGGAATAGTTGCCATTTTCACAGGCTCCGCAAAAAGTTTCGCCTCTGGAGATACCAATTCAAACTGTATTGTTTCTGCACTCATTATTAAATCCTCTAAATTAATAGCAAAGAGCTTTTTATGCTATCTGCTATAAAACTTAAGCAAACAGTGTTTCGTATCCGGCTAGGCAAATGAGGCGCAGCGTACATTTAAGCACGTAAGCCGACATTTAACGCAGCCGGTGCGAAACAATAGAAGCTTAAGCAGCTTCGGCAGCCATTTTCTTAGCTTTTTCAACAACCTGCTCGATTGTACCAACCATATAGAAAGCACTCTCAGGCAAGTGGTCATATTCACCATCACAAATCGCTTTAAAGCCTTTGATTGTATCTTCAAGCTGAACGAATACACCTGGAGAACCAGTAAAGACTTCCGCAACGTGGAATGGCTGAGACAAGAAGCGCTGGATCTTACGGGCACGTGCCACTGTAAGTTTATCTTCTTCTGAAAGTTCATCCATACCCAAAATCGCAATAATATCTTGAAGGTTTTTATAAGCCTGCAATGTTTCTTGAACACGCGTTGCAGTTTCATAATGCTCCTGACCGATCACACGTGCATCCAAGATACGTGAAGTTGAGTCAAGTGGATCAACCGCAGGGTAAATACCCATCTCAGAAATTGCACGAGAAAGAACTGTTGTCGCATCCAAGTGAGCAAATGTTGTTGCTGGCGCAGGGTCAGTCAAGTCATCCGCTGGAACGTAAACAGCTTGGATCGAAGTAATCGAACCTTTATTCGTTGATGTAATACGCTCCTGCATCGCGCCCATTTCAGTCGCAAGTGTTGGCTGATAACCCACAGCAGATGGGATACGACCAAGAAGCGCTGACACTTCAGAACCAGCCTGCGTAAAGCGGAAGATGTTATCCAAGAAGAACAGAACGTCTTGACCTTCTTCATCACGGAAATATTCCGCCATTGTCAAAGCAGATAGAGCAACACGCGCACGCGCACCTGGCGGCTCATTCATCTGACCGTAAACAAGTGCCACTTTAGAGTTCTTATAGTCATGCTCTTTAATAACGCCCGCTTCCATCATTTCGTGATAAAGGTCGTTACCCTCACGAGTACGCTCACCAACACCGCCGAATACAGACACGCCGCCATGGCCTTTAGCAATATTGTTAATCAATTCCTGAATTGTAACTGTTTTACCAACACCGGCACCACCAAACAGACCAATCTTACCGCCTTTTGCGTAAGGACAAAGAAGGTCAACAACTTTAATACCAGTTACAAGCTGCTCAACTTCAGTTGCCTGCTCAGAGAAAGCTGGCGCTTCACGGTGGATACCCCAACGTGCTTTCGCTTCTAATGCAGGACCTTCATCAATCGCTTCACCCGTAACATTCATAATACGAGAAAGAACTTCAGGGCCAACCGGAACACTGATGAAGTCACCTGAGTCTACAACCTCTTGACCACGAACCAAACCATCTGTCATGTCCATAGCGATTGTGCGCACTGTGTTTTCACCAAGATGCTGTGCAACTTCTAAAACAAGTGTTTTACCGTCATTTTGAGTTTCTAGCGCATTCAAGATCGCTGGAACTTCGCCTTCTTTAAATTGCACATCAACAACCGCACCCAGAACCTGAACGATCTTACCGGTCGCTGCGCCCGCTGCTACTTTCTTAGTTGTTTTCTTTGCTGCTGCCATTTTTTCCTCTTTCCTTTGAAAAACTCTTTTTTACTCTAAAAATTAATTTGATAATTTGCACATGCAGTTTGTAGCTGCTTCTTAGCATTTACCTTGCCAGTTACATCTTCACCTGCAGGATGTATTTCATCTACGCCCCATGAGCGATTATTTTTTGTAGGGTTTAAGCGCACATACTCACTATCATCATGAACTGTGACGCTTTCTCCATTTGCAACTTGCTCAAATGAACCGCTACTACTTTTTTCACTCAGTGGGCTAACCATTATTAACTCCTTTTATCCCTATACAGCTTCCGCACCAGAGATAATTTCAATCAACTCTTTCGTGATATGCGCCTGACGAGCACGGTTATATTGCAATGTCAGATCGTTAATCATCTCACCCGCATTACGCGTTGCATTATCCATCGCTGTCATACGTGCAGCTTGCTCACCCGCTGCACTATCTAGCAATGCACGGAAGATTTGCACACCAATATTACGTGGCAATAGTGCATTAAGAATTTCTTCTTCCTGCGGCTCAAATGAGTAAGGTGACTTCGCCCCTTCTTCTTGAGCAGGCTTAGCTGCAACCGCTTCACCTTGC
>NZAJ01000085.1 GCA_002687495.1 Micavibrio sp.
GAGCGTATTCACCGTTCAAATTTGATCGGTATGGGCGTTCTTCCGCTTCAATTCAAAAATGGTGAAAACCGTGAAACATATGGCCTGAAAGGTGATGAGACATTTGATATCACAGATATTTCTGGTGGCTTGAAACCAGGTCAAGATGTGAAAATGACTATTCATTATGCTGATGGTTCAAGCAAAGAAGCTACGCTTCTATGTCGCCTAGATACATTAGACGAAGTGGAATACTTCACAAATGGCGGTATCTTGCACTATGTATTGCGAAGCCTTGCTGCATAAAACAGGCCTTAAGCGATCTCGCTAAAGAACTAAAAGCCCTGCCGAAAGCGGGGCTTTTGCTTTTTCTAACTATCGAAATGTGGCCAAGAAATAGCCCTGTTGACGTTAATGGGCGCACCATTATTATGCGGATTAAAGCGCTGAGAAGCATCGAAAAAATCATATTTTTCTTGCTCATTCATGCGTTCATGCAAGCTATTGCTGATATAGCCTAAATTCGTAACAGCATTTTCAAAAATATAACGTGTTTTAGTGCCGTTTTGCTCTTTAAATTCATAAGCCGCGCTGCCGCTAAAAAGCAGACCAGAAAGCGCTAGGGCAGGGCTCTGTAATAAAGCGGCCTCATAGGTGTATAGCCCGCCCTTACCAAAAAGCTCTAATGATGGGCACCATTTTAAAAGCGCATCTTTTATGGGTTCTCCATTCTTTGAATATCCCACCATCATATGCGCATCTTTATGATCATAGCTCGCATTCTTGTTCTGGGCGCGTTCATAAATATCACCCCATCGCGAGCTCTCTATCCATTGATCAACCCCCATTTTTAAATAACCAATGGCGGCAATACCGGCTCCATATTGCACAAGTACCTCTGTACTATTAAGCATCTGCGGAAGGTGAACAGCGCTGCCGCCAAAGGAACCTGCAACATTGATCGCCGAATGAATACGGTCACGGTAGATTTTGGAGTTAAATTTATCCTGTAATTGGTGCTGCTTTTTACGGCTGTGTCTATGAAGGTCATGTGCCTTATGTCGCAGCGAATGAGAAGAGCGCTCTATTACCTCGGCCCCTTTGGGAACCTTCGCTAGCCCCTTAGTGATTAGCCGTAGAGTTTTGGCGCTATTATAAGCCAGGGATAGCGCGCTATACTCAGTGGCGCTTTTGAATGTAGAGCTCAGGTTTTTAAAGCGAAGTGTTTGTAGGTTTTGATAAAGTCTTTGACTGGCTTCATGAATTTTATCCTCATAGGCTTTATCTAATATATGGGCTTTATCACTTAAATTCATTGATAAAGCCGCCCAGTATAAAGCTCTAGCGCTTAAGCGTTCAGGAGCGCTGATGATATTTGGAAGATGCGAGACGCTCATATGTGCGCCAAGCCAAGCAGCGTTTCGGCCGATATTCCATGTTGCGGTTTGCATGCTCGCAGGGTCTTTTGCTTCCCAAGCATAATAAGCCAAACTTAAAGCAGCGCATAGCTGTGTGCCGACAAAAATATATGTGCCTTTCAAACCTGAATCAGTCTCGAAATCATCTGCTGAGGCTAACCAACCTGCCTCCTGTGAGGAGGGCGTGTAGGGCATCATGGCGCTATAGCTTATATAAAGACCATCATCCTCGCTTTTGCTTTTTGCACGAGAAGCTCTGCTTTTGCTAGGGCTGAGTTCAGGCGATAAATAGCGCGAGCGTGCGCGCTCATTGATGTTGCTCTTATTCGCTCTTGATCCCATGACACATATTTATTGTTATTGAAATTTGCGCGAGCTTAGGGGGTGTGTTGTTATATGTCAATAAAATTATAGGTGGTATATGATCGCTAAATATTAAGCTTAAGAGCTCTGCGATAAATCTTGATCTCTTTTTTCTTTCTGCCGCTCTAGCTGTTCTACTGCAAGTTTTTGAAGTTCCTCGGGGCTTGGAGGCTTGATCGTTTTTTGCGCGATATCCTCTGCTTCACTCAAGAAATATGCGAATTCAGGTTTTTCAGGGCGATATCTGACATCAAATATATCTTCCAAGGCCGTGATCTCTGAACGTAATTTGACTAAGCGATGACTGCCTTCCCGTGTTTGTTTTTCTTCTTTTGATAAGTGCTGATAAATACCAAGGCGCAATTTAACCGTATCAAAACCAAGACGAAATGCCAGCTGTAGCCCTTCTAAATAAGCTGCCGCTGTTGCTAAGCATTGAGAAGTATTGATCTTTTTCTGGCTGCCTTGAATATGGCTAGTGATTGAGAAAGTCGTTGTACGATTTGGTCCGCGTAGGATAATCCCGCAGCGAACATGGTCCGGCTCTGCCTGAACATTAAGAGCCACATTGGCATCATAAGTTATTTTTACCTCTTTACCTGTCGCTTTTAATAGCGACTCCGCTTGAGGGATGGATGCTTCATATGCCTTATCGTTTTCTGCGTCACATTTTTCAATCATATCGAGAAATGGGTTGTGCTCACCTTGGTGGAATATGCATTTACCTTTGCTGTAAACGGCAACCCAACGATCGGGATTATGGTGATATTCATATTCATTAATGATCGTATTCCAAATTTCTTCCCAATTATATGAAATATTACGTTTGAGTATGGGGCCTTCTTGCTCATAATCTCTAATAAGTCTAGCGGCAACGCGCACTGTGCTATGCATATTTTGTGCTCGAATAACAAAGCTCTCTGCGAGTGCACCTCTAAAGTCAGTAAATTCAATATACATGCGGTTGCTTGTGGCAACGAGCTCATTGCCATTTTTGTCACGAATAACAAATTTTTCCCTCAGAAGTGAGGTTGTAAAATCTTTCATGTGTAATAACCGCTCAGCGAAAAACGTTTCGTATTAACTATAGCACATTCTAACGGGGGCGGAGAATATATTAAGCTGCGTAATCAAGCTCTAATTCACTATATTCTTTTGCAAGTCGTGCAATCTGACCTTCGATTTTCAGGCGCTTTTGTAGGTCATTTAGGAAGGCATTTTCTAATATAGCGCGCTCAGCCTTTTGGTTGAAATTATTGTGAACCGTGTCGCGTTCATAAAGCGTAATGGAGCCGCGTCCATGGCCGTAGTTATTGTGTGTATCTTCATTGGCCTTCTCACGCTCTTGCAAGAATTCTGCTGCGGCTTCTAAGGCGTTATTATCAATCATGCCCATGCCACTCAGCAGAGCTGAATTGTCATTACTTGCCGCTTCAAAAAAAGCACTGCCTAAATAGTTTTCCATGATAAGGCTACCCAGCGTGGTATCATAATCTGCGGCTGGCTTAAAATGTGAAGCGAGTGAGATAAATAATGGCGCTGCGCAGCCTTGTTGATCTGGATGCGGCGCTAGCTGCGTAAGTTTGCCAAGAAGCGTGCTTATACGCGCATAAATAGCCTTACGGTTAAACTCTGCATTAAGTGCAGTATTCTTATTCATTGTATTTCCCTGCTTTTTTATTTGATTTTAAGCAGGAGGGATGAATATCTATTTAATTATAGATTGCATTTTAAGTAATGAATAAAACTATACTTAGTAAGTATTTGTATAAAATTTTATCTAAATTTGATTGGTCTAAATCCAGACAATAAAAAAGCCCCAAAACTGGGGCTTATAAAGAGAGATAATATAGAGTAACGCTTAGAACATTTTGTCGATATCATCTTGAGACGATGCGCTATCGCCTTCAGATTTTTGAGCACCTTCGCGTGCGCTCGTGAACATATTATCAATATCGCCTTGCGAAGAGACTTTATTCGCAATAGCAGTGTGATTTTCAGCCTTAGCCTCAACAGAAATACCAATATTCGCCAAGGCATTGCCTAAACGCTCTTCAATCTCACGTAAATTTTCTAATGTATTGCGAATACGTTGGCCTGTAATATCTTGAAATGAACAAGCCATGAAAATCTCTTCTATATCAGTACTGATATCATCCATGATCTGTGTGCGCTCTTCCTTATCATCAGTCTGACGTCCCGCGCGAATACGTTCAGATATACGATCCGCTGCATCTAAAATACGGTTAGCAGCTTGCTCAGTCATATCAACAACGGCATCCAGCTCAACACCGGCATTGGCTGCCGTAGAGCCATCACCGCTATAAGAAACAGCCTTCAAAACTTCCATAATTTCGCTAAAACGTCGCGTCATGCCCTCATCATTCATATCAATTTGCTGAGAGGTGGCATTGATCTCCATAGAAATTTCATCAAAACGTCTAGCGATGAATTTCTCTATAGTTTCAAGCTGCGATGTTAAATGCTCAACACTTGAAAACATTTCACGAGGGGCTGTTGGTTTTTCAGGTTCTGTATTCATGCTCTGGCCAATGCTTTTATTTAAGACGAATGATTATTATTTGAGAATATAAAGGAATTATACTCACTCTTATTTATTATAAAACTCATATCATTATAATACATCAATGAGGTTAAGAAAAGTTAAGCGTTAAATAGTAAAGTTTTTTCGAATTTTGCATACTTTTGTATCGCCTAGTTTTTGCGGTAAATGTCAAAAATATCAATGATTTCCATGATTTTTTCGATCTCTTGCTTGCATTGCATGGCTGTGCGGCGTGTTGTGATCGGCGTGTGAATAGTCGAAGCTTCAAAGAGATCACCTTCATAAGGGATTGATATAAATATATATTTCTTTCTAAAAAACACGGCTGTTAGTGCGGAGCGTTCAAAAATATCCGCCGCTTCACTTAGCTCTTTTAGAAGGTCTTCTGTTATAAATTTTGCAGTTTCTTCGGGCTTGTCCGAAACAGCCTGAAAACGATCCCAAGAAGGGTTGCTCACTTCTGGCAAAGGCGCGTCTTGCAAGGATTTCCAGCGTGATGGGCGTGATTTGTGATACAGCCCCTTATCAGCAGTAATGATTGTGTGGCCTTTAATCGGCTCACCTGGAACTTCCAGCAAAATATATAAGCCATTATAGATAGGTTTTTGTGGTGCAGCCTTCACATAGAGGCGTGCTTCACTAAACATAACTTTAACACCGTTATAATTGCCCATAAAGCAATCCTCAGCGCTATAACGATCATATTGAGGTGTTATTCCCGTTTTCTTCAATAAGGCGCTGCTCACACCGCGATTGTGAAAATATTTAAACCCGCCAAGCGCCTTGGCAATGCGCGGAAGAAATACGGCTTTATAATCACTTTGATAGCTTTTTAAGCTTTGCGCGGCCCAAAAATGCAAATAAGCGGCAAAAATAATGCCCAACGAGATAGAACCTACGCCCTTAACAATCAGCCCTTCCATGAAAAGAAACCAGCCAAAACCGCAAGCGCCGATAATAATCGCAATTAAACCAAAGCTCATTGAGATAAAGCCACGTGACCTATGCTTTTTCATCGCATTGAGGCGCATAGTCTCAGCTTCTTTAATCAGGCTGTCTATTGTATCAGAGAAAAAACGCTCATCTTGACGGCTGATAGAGCTAGTCTCGCTATTATTGTGTTCACTCTGCGTGTCCGCTTGTATAGCTGTGTTTGTATCTTGAGTAATATCTATTTTTTGAGCTTGAGAATCATCGTGCATAACACATACGAGATTATGCTTCTTTTAGACTTTCGGCAAGCGGTTCATACCAATCACGAATCATCCCGGCTTCTTCGCGGCTAGGGTGGTTGAATGGACGTTTTAAAGGGCCGTTAAAATATGTGCGCACCAAATGCTGCCAATGCTCTTCAATATCTTTACCATTATGCTTGCACCATGCTTCAAACCAGACCGTGCCAGCGCGAACATGTGTGATCTCATCATCATGAATAATTTGAAACATTTCGGCGCTTTTATCATCACCTTGCGCTTTCATCATCTCAATCATGCCTGGTGTTACATCTAATCCGCGTGCTTCCAAGACCATAGGGACAATAGCAAGGCGAGCAGGGAAGTCATGGGCTGTCGCTTGGGAAGCCTCCCATAGCCCGTCATGAGCTGGTAAATCGCCATAGCTGGCATCCATTTCATTAAGGCGTTCTTCAAGCATCATATGATGCTTAGCCTCATCATCCGCCACTTTAACCCAGTCATCGTAAAATTCTTTAGGGAGTGTGAAATCCGCTAGATCAAATGGACGTGCGATGACGTCCCACGCTAAATCAATCGCATTAAGCTCTATATGAGCTAAGGCATGCATCAGTGCAATTTTATTCTTTTGTGTACCCGCTTTCCCGCGTTTAGGCATCTCGCTGGCTAGGCGCAGTTCTGGTTTTTCAGGGCGAGCAGGGCGATCTTTTATGCCTGCACCGCTACCAATTTTTGTAATCTCTCCAGCGCGCCATTGTGTGGCATAACTGCGCGTCTTGATGCATTTTTCTCTCGCATCAGCACTATTAAGAACATCTAAAGCGGCTTCACATAGGGTTATCATGCTTGGTTTTTAGCCTATCAGCTTTGCACTGGCAACCGCCAATATTGCCGCTTATCTTGACGTGTCGTGATTTGAGCATGCTGGCTTGCAGTTTTCCCATATGCGCTCTTTTTAAGGGCAAAGCATAAAGCTGTAACGCCATCTTGAAGCGCTATATCTATGGCTTCGTAATCCTCACCTTCATATACGCCTATTAAAGCAAAGCTTTTTTCATCAATCTCATAAAGCTCGCCTGAGATGCTCTGCGTGCCGTTAAGGGCTATGGCAGGATAGGCGAAATCCTCACTGCCATCATCAATCGCTACGAGCTTATATTTGGCACGCTGTGTAAAGGTTTCGCCTAAAAACCGTGCTTTTTCCAAGAGATGATGCGCAGGAAAACCGCGCTTTAATGAGCCGTAAGTAAATAAAAGCGCCATCGCCGTTCTGTTATGTCCGTTCTAGGGTTTTATAATCGCACGTGCATTAACGCTTAATGATAAAGTGCTCTCACCGGCCGCCGCTACTGGCGCTGCCATGCTAGCCATCTCCGCCATTGGTGCGGCATAGCTCCGCTGAATTTGATGATAAGGCACATTACTTGATTGTACATTCACCTCTCGAAGTTCAGCTTTTGATTTGCCAAGCGCTTTGGCTGCGCGTGTTGCACGCGTCTGAAGCTGCTCTAATGCGGCTTCCATCATTTTATCTTGAATTTTAATCGCTGTTTCAGGGGAAAGTGTATAATCAAGGCTATCCATTTTTAAGCCCATTTCTTGCAGATCGCCTGCAAGCTCGAGTAGGGCAGAAGAATTGAGGGATTTAAGGGTAACGCTTTGCTGTCCGCGCCATTGTTTTTCGCGTGTTCTTGCATCCGTTGTTTCATTGACGCGATATTGACCCGTAGAAACCTTGATATCCTTAACTTTTTTGGCTTTATCTAGAGCTTTGCTCATGAGGCTGTTGAGTGTGTCTTGAACTATCGATGCTTCTCTATGTGTTTCGCTCACACTTAATGTCGCGATCAGTAAATCTTGCTCAACTTCCTGACGCTCAGTGGCGGAAATATTCAAGATCACTTGCCCTTCTGGGAGACTGAGAATCGGATCATCACTCTGCGCAAAGACATTTTGAGATGTAAGAAGAATACTCGCAAGTGAGAGTGCATACATAAATCTGCGCATAGTTATTGAACCTCTTTATTTTGCTTTAAAACAACTTATATAACTTAAGATAAAGACTCCTTTAATGGGAGACAATGTGTATTTGAAAAAACGTGGATTTTGATAAAAAATTAAGGGAAATTAACGTAATTTACTTGAAAATGTGATTTAATAAGATATATCTAATAAACAAAATTGATAAGGTTTTCATTGTACCTCCCCCAGGTACATGAAATTGCGGCTCCCTGCACATCCCCCTCCCTTTTGTGGGGGAGTCGCACCCTCCCTTAAATCCCTGACCTTCTATATAGAGAAAATGCTTTTCTACTCGCCCTCCATCCGCCCGAGGCAGACATGCTCAAGCTCGCGGATGAAAAATCCAAAATCCTCAGCCCCCATAAAAGAGCCGCTATGCAGGATCTGGTTCGCGATCATGTTATCAGTGCATTGCGCGGCCTCGCTTGAGCTTTCGGATAGCTGCCAGCGCTCATCATCTGGGAGGAAATGCACACCTCTAAATTCGTCTTGATCGTATTCCGCATAGCCATAACAGCATGAGGCACAAAAAGGCAGGCTGTTAAATTGCTCGCTTTGCAAAATCTCGCGATCTGGATCACCGCTCAAGTAAAACAGGCTCCATAACGTCTCATTCGTTTCATAGTGAAGCATATTCTCCTTATCCATATAAGCATCGCGCACGCCGCCCATACAGCGATCGCCTGCACTGAGTGTTTCCACCTCTTGATACTGCAAGCTCTGCGTTTGCTCATCGCGAAGAACTTTAAGTAAGGAAATCCAGCTAAATGTGCCGCTTCCACCGGAATTTTCAACGATCCACACGGCGATATATTGCTCATGACCCCGATCAACAACGCCCAAAGCGCGATACGCAATTAGCCCACGTATATCGATATATGTTTCCCCAGTATCAGGCTCTGTATACGTGCTCTCATAGGCAGCGCTAACAAAACGCTCATCAAAACCCGTCGGCAAATCTCTCAGCGTATATCCGCTGGTTTCTTCGCAATTATCCGTATGATAAACAGGCTCATCATCACCGCCGAAATTGGTGATAAAGCAAAGCGCATCCACCGCTACGCCATTGAAATCATAGAGCTGAGGCTTATGCACATCGCTGCTTGTCGGCGTTGAGGGAAGAGGCGTTAAGTCATGCTCAGCGCTCATGATATCACCATGTGCTTGCGCGCCCGTATGACTGCTCTTATCAATTAAAATCTCGCGCTCAGGCTTGCTCAGCATCGCGTCATAGATAAACGCTCCTATAAGCAAAAACGCCAAAACAACAACCAAGCTCAGAGCAATTTTTTTAATTATCATTCATTATCAATAATAAAGAAAGCCTGATTTGGCAATGATCATAGACTTACTTCACTATAGCGGTTTCGTAATAATTGGGTGAATATCTCTTGGCGATCTTCAAAAAACTCACCATGTTTTTCCTGCTCTTGAGCCTTAACAAGCTTGTCAAATAAGACCTTTCCCATATCGGAATGTGCATAGAGCGCTTGTAAAGACGGATCATCTTTCTCGTCTTGTTCCAGTTGGAAAAAAGCCGCTTCAATAAAGCTCTTTAAAGAAGTTTGAGTGAAAGCATCTCTGCCTTTACCCCCAAGCTCGTCAAAGACATCGTAGACATTAAGGTACAGATTTCTCGCGCTATTTATAAAAGTTTGGCTTAACTCGCTCATAATATTACTTTCTATTTTTTTCTTAGTTTATAAAGAAAGATTATGATTATGTCAATAAATTGAAAGGGGATATAAAAAGGGGGGGAGGGGTGTAGAAAACACCTTATTCACTTTGATTGTCGTAAATAGGGTGGGTGGGGGGTAAGTTTATGATTTTAAATCATTATCTTTCACTTTGTTTGTAATGGAGAGCGTGAGGGCAGAAGCGCTAAGTTCGATGGCTACCTTAACCTCACAGAAAATGAAATAACAATTATAGGATAATATTCCCCTTTAGGCAAGGGGATTAAGTTGGGCCGTTATCATTATTATAATCTACGGTAAAAAAAGTATCATTATCGATTTTTGCACAATGTGCATTATATTCATCTCTGTTAGTGAAAATGATTAGATTGTCTGTTGTTGCGCCATATTTTTTTAATTCTGGCATCATGTTTAAGATTTCTTTCTTAGCTAAATTTAAAAGAGGCTCTGGTAAGCCCAATAATTCCGGGGCACAAATAGCAAAGTTTGACTTATACTTACTAGTACCGGCCTGCATTTCATTCTCAATAGCTTTGAGGCTTATTGCTTTTGATAGGGCACCATCAATAGCATTTAAAAATGATTCATGATTATTGTTAACAAATGAGGTTTGATTGCCATCACCAAGAGCAGCAGCAAAACTGAATATTAGGTTTTGCGTAAGTTTTCTTGTATCTTTTATATCTTCTATTTTAACCTTGGCTATGTGCCCATCGGCTTTAAGTAAATCAAAAGCGGCTTGTGCAAAATCTTTGGCGGCAGTTTTGCTGATCCCACCTTTGCCTTTGTCTAAATCAATAGTGGTGCTTGTTTCTGTATAGAATTTTTTGCTTGCTAGGCAAAAGTTTTCCCAAATTTGATCTCTATCCATAATGCTCTCCAATAATTTGAGCTTGTTTATAGATAGGTTTTGTTTTTATGTCAATAAAAATGGAGGTGTAGATATTTCCTCAAACCCAGCGGCGGACTTTGGCTTTATACGTCATATAAGGCTCGCCGAATTTTGCCCCTAAATAAGCCTCTTCCTTTGCAATGACTTGGCGATCCAGCACATACCATAGCCCCGCAGTGAGCAGCAGCATAAGCGGCGCATCTGCGAGCATCGCTGTGCCAGCATAAAGGCTCAGCATAGAGATATACATCGGATTACGCGTATATTGAAAAGGCCCGTCTGTTACGATCATAAGCGCTGGTTTATTCGGTGGCACATTGGTTCCGGCCGTCTTAAAACACTGTATCGCCCATTTCCCAAAGCCAAGCGCAGCAATGATAAGCACTAAGCCCAGCCAGCCCCAACCAGAGCCAAAATTAACAGGGATCAGCCAATCCAGCGTAATACCGGCAATCAAAAACAGCGCAAGGCGCATGGGCGGCAACATGCCAACGTCTGGCGCATCAAGCTCTGAGACTTCATTTGGGGTTGAGTGGTCGCGAACGCTGGCTTGAGGCGTTTCTTGGAGGTGTGTCTCTTTGTCGTTAATAGTGTCTGTATCTGTCATGGGCAAAAGAATAGCACGGCTCTTATGCGCTTACGAGAGGGAAGTGCTTATCCAAATGCGCTTCAAAATCTATGAAATCTTGCTCATGCGTTGGATTTTTAAGCACATCATGCGCCGCAAATGTCGGTAGCGCTTCATCATAGCCCATAAAACGATAAGTCATATGCAGAGGCATCAGCAGATCATCAAGGCTTTTGCCTTGAAATAGATATTCATCAGGATCGTTAAATGCTTCAAGCGGGGCATTAAAGGTCAGCGAGACCATATATTTTTTACCTTGCTGCGTACCGCCTGTGCCGTATCCCGCTTTAGGGCCTTTTGGGTTAGAGCGGCTACGCCCATCATC
>NZAJ01000086.1 GCA_002687495.1 Micavibrio sp.
AGAATGTACGAAAGCTACCGAAGATATTATCGGAAATATAAGGCGTACGCTTTGGGGCTATAATATGCGTAGACATTCGGTTGATAAGCTTTCTGAATAAATCACGTACATTATTTATACCTTAAAAATAGACATGAAAAAACACTCCTTTTAAAAAACACTTGACACGCCAGAACAAAAAGTGAACATTATTATAATCATCACCACAATTATATCTAAAATATGCGCTGCTTCCTTCTAGGAGGCAGCGCATTCTCGTATCACATAAGGAGTAAACCACATGCATGGAATTAAACTGGGCGTATGCTCAGCCTATAAGAGTGCCAATATACCGATTTTTAGGGCTCTAAATCACTCGCCCTCAGATATTGGGGCTGAATATTTTAATGAAGATGAGGGTATGATCTATATTGATATGTCGCACTCAGATCCATATACGCTTACGAATAATGAAGCCATTTTTTGGATAAGCGATGATAGCTCAAATAATCGCTTTGGAATATTGCGCGGCTCAACCGGTACTTACAGGTATTTTATCAGTGCGTCAGGCGTTCAATATTTAAACTATACGCAAAATACATTTAATGGCACATATCTCTCGGCGCGTTTTAAAATGGTTTGTCATTGGAAAGATGGAACCTTAAGTGTTTTTTACAATGGCGAAAAAATTTTAGAAGATGCGATAACAATGCCAAGCTCAATCACTGCATTTGATCTAGGCCAATCGAATGATGGCGTGAATACTATGAGCGGCTCGCTACATGAGGTGAAAATTTGGAATAAAGCACCTAGCCTTGAATATGCAAGGCAGCAATCTCGCCATTACAATATTATAGATCTAACACGAGATATAGCACGTAAGGGAGTTGTTTTTGCCGGTCAATCTAATATGACAGGCTCTGATGGAGTAGGGAGCGCGAGTTATACGCATACGCCTAAGCTGCTCACAAACTCAGGTGACTATGAAGATTATGCTGACCCATTTGATGATGATACTGACGCACTTATTTTGGGGGGTGTTCTCTCAGATAGTGGTGCCGCTTTGTCATATGCGGGACAAGTCTTAGATTTGCTAATAGATGCTGATGGTGCGCAGTGGTATGGTGTACCGGCAACAAAAAATGCAACTGGACTCATTGCTGATTGGTCTGTTTGGTATGATTCATTGTCACCCAATCCCGATAAAACAATTCTAAATCGTGCTCATGCCTTAAATATGCGCGGACTTATGGGGCAGAATGCTGGATCTATACAATGCCTTGTTTGGCATCAAGGGGAGGGTGATGCAATTTCAGGCGTGAGCGTATCTGATTATAAAGCAGCAGCTCTTGAACTATTTAATGAATTTAGGCAAACAACGGCTGTAGATAAGGTGGTCATTGTGTCCCTGCATAAATGGGTTACAGCTTTGCAAACCGCCCATGGCGCGACTCAAGCGCAGTGGGAGGCTATTCAAGATGCTCAAAACGAGCTAGCTAGTGAATATGCATGGATAACACTTGTCGATATATCGGATATAGAAGCTACACTTGATAATGGCTTACATTTGGCTAAAGCGCAGCATGATGTTATCGCGCCAAGAGTGGCAAGCGCAATTGAAACGCTCTAAATAACATTGCTATCTGTAACGATATGACCAGAGGCAAGAAGGTCATTTACGTCTACGCCCGTAAAGTCGGCGCCGAGTACTTTCGCGACATTGACCCAGTCATTGCCTTCGCCATCGGCGTTGACTTTAAGCGTTGCGTTGCCTGTATTGCGTACATTAAAGAATACAAAGTCAGACAAATCATCGGTGCTAGAATCAAAGCCGCTTAAAATATCTGAAATATCAAGGATATCCTCGGCAAGGTTGAAATCTGCAATAACATCTAATCCAGTGTCAGATGAGGCAAAAACAAATGTATCAGCACCGCTGCCACCCGTAAGGCCGTCTGCTCCATCTCCGCCATAAAGGATATCATCGCCATCTTCACCAAAAAGTTGGTCACTGTCTGCACCGCCATATAGCGTATCATTGCCATTGCCGCCTTGCAGATTGTCTAGGCCATCTCCACCATAGAGAATGTCATTATCATCTTCTCCATAAAGCTTGTCATCACCGTCTAAGCCGTAAAGAGTGTCATTTCCTGTGCCGCCACGAATGCCGTTATCATTATTATTGCCTGTAAGGATATCATCGCCAGCATCGCCGAACAGGGCAGTCGTGCCAAAGATGTTATCACTCACAACTGTAATGGTATCGTTACCATCACCACCATTAAGTGTAAGATATAAATCTGAATGCTCTCCATAGATAAGGAGCGTATCATCTTGATCACTGCCGGTAATAACAGATTTTTCAGGCGCAGTATTTTGGAATAAGATATCACTTTGTCCGTCCGATGTGCGCACATAATTGACAACGGTGCCGCTAGCTCCATCATAGCCGATTGTTTCTGCGGTAATATCAAATGTTCCCGGTTCAGAAGAGATGTCATTATATACACCGCCATCCCATTCAAGCTGAATTTTGAGATCTGGCGCAGTTCTATCGTCGATCACATCACCAATTCCTTCACCTGGAATGAGCGTTTCACCAAAATAGAAATTCTCTATATTGCTGTAATTCTGAGTGCCATAAAGGCCGCTAGCATGAGTGATGTCGATAGTGCCGTTTGTATTTTGTTCGATGAGATATTCGGATAAATCATACTCCAAATAAACGCTGTCTTCGCCATTTCCTCCATTGATTTGATCATCTCCGGATGAGGCATGAAAAATATCGTCTCCATCATCACCATTAAGGAGGTCTATACCATCAGAGCCAATGAAAATATCATTGCCAAGACCACCTTGGACAGCTTCAAAATTAACCAAGGTTGAAACGTCACCATTACTATGAGTGAGTGTGCCTGTTCTGAGGTCAAAGCTTATGCCTGTTTCGATATTTCTGAACCAAATGAAGTCTTCGCCTGTGCCACCATCATAAAAACTAGCGTCGTCACCACCTAAGAAGGAGTCATCGCCTTCACCGCCATATAGCTCGTCATGACCGCCAGCGCTTGTTAAGCGGTCATTACCTAGGCCACCATAAATGATATTGTCATTTTCATCGCCGCGAAGCTCATCGTCATAGTTGGAGCCAATGAGATTCTCGATTGAAAGAAGGGTTTGTTCGAAAATACCATCGCCATTAGCGTCACCGCGATCGGTGAATAAGCGCATATCAACCGCATTGCCAAAGCCAGAGAAATCTAAAGTGTCTACACCATCCCCGCCATGCACAACATCCGCGCCAGCCGTGCCGATAATTATATCATCGCCATCAGCGCCATATATTAAATCATTATCAGCTGTGCCAATAATCTCGCTATCATCTTCGTTAGTGCCAACAATGACAGGATTATCAACGGACTGTATCTCAACGTCAAAAACTAAATCATCATAATCGGCATCACCAAGGTTAAGCAGGTCTTCAAAAGCGATCCTTATAGTTGTTGGATCATCAGAATCCAATGATCCCGCAATAGCATGTTGCAGACCGTCAATATTAAGGTTGTCATAGCTCTCATCTGTAAGGCTCGCGTGGAAAATATTACCTTTAAGTACGAATTCCCCTTTACCGTGATTATGCATATATACGAGAGATATATTTTCGGCTTGATCATGAATTGTTGCAGTACGTTCGTCTGCTTGGCCATGGTTATAGATGAATTCTATATGCCCACGCTCTAAACTAAATCTTTTCATGTTGTTCAGATCAGCGCCATCAGCAACTATAAAGAAATTGAGCTGAGTGTCCGCTTCAATATTGATAGAAACCTGGTCGCCAGTATCTAGTTTTTTTGAATTATTAAAAATAAGGTTGGCATCTATAATCTGGCCGTCATCATTGATGGCATAGTAGCCTAGCATGTTATTATAGCCAGCCGATGAACCAGCATAAGTGATAACGGCATTTGTACCAAAGTCGATATTTAGCCCATCAGAGCCAAGGCCATACACTGCTGCATCAGACGGTGGTATAGCGGTGCCCTCGCTAATGTCTGGGAAGCTTTGCTCAGCAGAAAAGTCATGTTGCTTGATGAGTAAATGTGCTGCCACTGTGTTCGAAACATCAGCATAAAACCCTGATAAATCGACTTCAGATAGTGGGGCAGAATTGTCTGGTAAATATGCATCAGAATTTAGAGTGCTAGATGTGTAATCATCTTGCTCTTCTTCATATAGCTTTAGCCCTTTAAATAATTTTGAAAAAAAAGTGCTGCTAATTTCTGTCCAAATGTCCGATCTCTTCACTTACATTTCCTATTGTAATATATATGCTCTCTAATACATAATTATACCATACGTAGTCCTGTTATGTAATAAAATAAGTGCTGTATGTATCTATAAACTCTGATCAACGACCAATGTGCCGTTTGAAATCAGATCATCGACACTCAAAGATGTGAAGTCGGAGCCTACAACCTTAACGAAAGCTGTGAAATTATCTCCGCTACCATCTGTGCTAACGATAAAGTTGGTAACATTTGATGACTTTGAGTTCATAATCAGGAAGTCGTTAATATCGTCCTGCCCGTGTGTATAGCCGCTAAGGAGATCAGTAATATTTAGCTTATCACCATCTGCAATAGAGAAGTCACGAATTTGATCATAGGCATCAGCATCTAAGCTCTGGAATACAAATGTATCTGCTCCACCTTCGCCATAAAGCCAATCTGTGCCGTCTTCTGCATAAAGGATGTCATTATCAGCGCCACCTTTTAATTCATCATTTCCAGCGCCGCCATGAAGGATATCTGCGCCAAGGCCGCCAACGATAACATCGTCACCGCCATCGCCGTAGATTGTATCGTCACCATCTTCGCCAAGGATACGGTCAAATTCATCACCGCCATATATCGTGTCATTACCAGTTCCGCCATATAGGTAATCAATCCCAGCATCACCATAAAGAATGTCATTGCCACCATCACCGTAAAGTGTGTCATTACCAGCATCACCATGAATAGTGTCATTATCGGCTTCGCCCCAGACTTTATCATTGCCATCTCCAGCATTGATAATATCGTCACCTGTACCGCCTCTGATACCATCGAAAGTGCTTGAACCGTTGATCGTATCATTACCAGCATCTCCAAAGATCACGAAATTGCCAGTGACATCGGTAATTGTTATAGAGTCATCTCCATCACCGCCATATATTTTAGCGTTCATAGTTGTGTGCGTGCCATTAAGGATGATGGTATCATTAGCTGTCGAGCCAGTAATATTGACATCTCTATCCGCTGAGGCGTCTAACATTGAGATCGTAAGGCTGTCTGTTGTGCGGCTGAAAGACATCATATCGCCGCTCGCGCCACCATATCCCATCTCTGCGGCAGTGACTGTGGTATCTCCACGAAGTTCGGAGAAGTGGAAATATTTGCTCGCACCTAGATCAACCATTGTCTTGATGCTGTCTAGATACTTAGATGCACCAGCAACTTCAAGCTCGGCGCGTGTATAGGCTACGCCGTTAAAAGTGAAGTTCTCAATGCTGCTCAATGTATCCGCGCCGTCATTGCCAACAATGTCTTCTACTAAAACAGTGTCCGCATCTTGGAATGTGAAAACATAATTGCTTAACGCTGAAGCATAAACGGCAGTATCGTTTCCATTCCAGCCATTTATAACATCGTCACCTTCACCGCCAGTTATAATGTCATCGCCAGCTTCACCAAATAAATCGTCATCACCTGCGCCGCCATCAATCGTATCTGCGTCATCACCACCCTTGATAAGATCGTCATCATCACCGCCATCAATTGTGTCAGTACCTGCGCCGCCATATATTGTGTCAGCACCCGCGCCGCCATTAATGATGTCATCGCCATCTTCGCCCCAGAGCTTATCATCGCCATCTAGAGCGTTGATTGTATCGGCGCCAGTTCCGCCGCGTATACCGTCAAAGCCTGTGCTGCCTGTGATCGTGTCATTACCGCCATCACCAAAGATGACAACATTGCCCGTGATTGTGGAGGCAATTGAAATAACATCATTACCATCACCAGCACTTAAATTGACATCAATATTAGAGTGTGTCCCAGTAAGGAGGATGGTGTCGTCTTGATCGCTACCAGTAATATCTAAATCTCCTGGCGCGTCACTATTGAGCATTCTGATATTAAGATCATCTGTCGAGCGTGTGAAGCGAATTAGATTACCGCTCGCACCATTAAACCCAATAGTGCTATCTGCAAGAGTGGTTGTTCCTAGAATATCAGAATCAAATGCGTATGCGCCGCCAGTCCAGTTGATCTTAGTGCGAATTTCAGGTTGCGCACTTTGGTCATATTCAGCCGCCTCCGCGAAACTATAGCTAGTACCGTTGAAAATGAAAGTCTCTACATTTGAAATAGTATCGGTCCATGTGTCTGCAATGTGCTGGAAGCTTAATGTGACCGTATCCACCAAGAGAACAAGGAAGTCTGTGATGTCATAGCTGCTATAAATGGCTGTGTCGCTATCGTTTCCGCCATCTATTGTGTCATCACCACTGCTGCCGTAAAAAGTGTCATTACCAGCATTACCAGTTAATATATTATCCGCTATATTGCCTATGAATGTATCGTCACCGCTGCCGCCAACCGCATTTTCAATTAATGAACGCGTATCTTCATTAAATTGTAGGGCGTTATAGACATGACCGTCTGCATAATCTCCATCTCGCCAGTCGAGGAGGGAGCGTTGAGAGTTTCCGCCAACATCGAGATCGACATATGATCCCGGCGTAAGGTCAATGCTGAGGTCGGTTGTGAAATTGGAAAAGTCGTAGGTATCAACGCCATCACCATCCCAAATAGTGCGGAAAATGACATTACCGCTTTTATCTACGTTCGCTGCTGCTGCGTAATCGACACCGTCAATATACATCGCTCCTGTCGTTGTTGAGAATGTGTAGGTTGTGTCACCTGAGTTATAGTTGAAATTAGCGCCATACATTTGCTGTAGCGCTGCTATGTCTAGCATCATGAAGCTTTGCGCATAGGATGAAGAGCCAACCGTTATACCATCTGCCGCAGTATCTGTTTCATCGGTTAAATATGTCATGATCGAGTATTCTTGTCCTCGATATGATACTGGCGTAGCGCCTGCGCCTGTTGTTTCGTGTCCGTGCTTAAGGCCTAATGTATGGCCCATTTCATGCATGATTGTATCAAAGATATATGTGCCAATGAGCGGTTCTTGTGTATCAGAACTAAATGAGCCGCCATAAAAGGCGTCGCCGCCCCAATCGCCGCTACTAGGATAATAAGCGAAAGCTGTGCCAGGATCAGAGCTGTGCGCATGCGTTAAGTCAGCATTGGCATCATTGGCGCCTGTAAGTTCTGTGAATGTGAGGCCACTAAAGCTCTCAATCATGTCATAGATATAGCGCACAGATTCTTTTTGATCACTCGTAAACTCAACGATCCCGTTAACGCCGCTACCACCCCAATTATAGCTATAATCGGATGCACTGTCCGTGAAGCTGAATGTTAACGTTGTTGTGGCCCACTGGCTGCCGCTATATAGCGAATCAACAGCATCTTCTAAAGTTCCATCACTATAATCGACGTCAGAATAATCATAGCCAGTACTGGTTGCACTTTGCTCGTCATAGTCATAAGAGGTTACGGGATCAGTATTCATGCCAGCGCTACAAGCTGCGCAGCCGCATCCTGCAGGTAAATTTGTATTCATAGTCGATTCGGTTGTGTCGCTCATCCTAGATCCCCTGAGGTTTTTTGTTATTTTATCTTTTTAGGCCAGTAAAAATTATAGCCCGACAAAGATTTAGATCTGTTTAAATTTAGATAAAATTTTAGATAGTTACGCGAAAGCAGTTAAATAAAGCAGTCATGCATATTTAGACATTACGTGAGAATAGATTTCTCGATCTTCTTCAAGGAGGTTTAATAGCTTTTTGTGAAAGTCGCTATTTTCATCGGGTTGTTTGTAATCTTGAGGTTTTGCCGGGCTTTTATTCCGTTTGAAGAAAAATGGTTTACGTCCAAGTTTTGATTTTAGATCACTTTGGAATTTTGGCAAATTTTCTAATTGGCCGATTACGCTGAAATATTTTAAATTCTCTATGGCGCTAGAGACCTGATTGTCTTCAGTTAGAAAGTTAATATATGAGCGCGTATCGCGCTGGCCTTGCTCACTTTCTAGATACTCTTCTATATCAAGATCGGTTTTTGCGTAATCATGATCTTTGTAACGATTCCAGAAATACTCTGAATACCAACGTTTAACGGGATCCCTCATGAGAGTGATGTAATGCCATTCTGGGTATTTTTCTGCGACGGCCTTTGAGAAAGGGTAGTGGCCAAAAACAAAGCCAACTTTATCCTCTCCTATGCTCGTTTCCAGAAGCTGTCTTCTATACGCATAACGATCTAGGTTGAGCTTATCTGCGTCTTCGCTAGCTTTCTTAGCGTTAAGGTGGCCTGGAAAACCTCTGCGTCCATAGCGAATGAGTGTCCAGGGGAAGAACGTAATGGCCAATCCGGCTGCGATGCTCATGCCGCCACATTTTGGGATATGATGAAAGACGATTTTCTTTGAGCTATCCATCTTTATGTGCTGGAGCCATATGGGTTGAGGGGGCAGGGATCGGTTTTTTATTTATGCGATTTTGAGTGAAAGATTTGAACTCTTTCCAGAAATTGCTGCGGATAGGTCTGAGCTTGTCCGAAGTATAAAAGCTCGCTTTTTCAAAATTGAGATCTGCAGCTTTTAAGCGTGCAGATTTATTATCAATTAATTCGCTTAAAATATCTTGCAGTTTTTCTGTATCGCCAGGTTTATGAAGCCATTCTGGAGGTAAAAGCTCAGGTATGCCTCCAGCGGTTGAGCCGGCACATGTGCAGCCACGGCTCATGGCTTCGATAGTGGCGCGCGGTACGCCCTCTTGATAGCTGGGTTGGATATATATATCGACATTATCAAGCCAATTTAAAACAGCATCACCAGAGCGAATAACGCCTTCGAAAAATACGCAATGCCCAATGCCTAAATCATTAGCGATTTTCCTATATTGATCAGCCTTTCCAGGGCCTAAAACTTTAAAGATAAAGCGTCCGGGTGTTTTGCTTTCAATGCCTTTGAGGGCTTCTAAGGCGGTCTGCACGCCTTTTAGTTTATGACTTAATGTCCCGATAAGCCCTATTGTGAGAATGGTATCTTGGTCTTGCTGGTTAATTTTAGCAATACGCTTATCCAAGATCTCGCTGGGTGGTTTGTCTATTCGTACATTTGAGGCGACAGCCGTATGGCCATTTGTCGGGTAGCGCGCTTGCAAAAAGCTCTGGCTCACATAAATTACGAAATCTGAATTTTGTGTAATGATTTTATCACGAATATAACGTACAGGCGCATAAAGTCGCCCCTGTAGGCTACCATGGTTCCAAGTGCTGTCCCATGCGCAAGCAGCCATTTCCATGGCAATCGGCTTACCTAAACGTTTTGCGTGCTTGTAGGTTAGCCAGCCAAGATCGCTAACGGCACGAATAACAACGGCATCGGCATTTTCAACTAAGCGCTCGACTTCTTTATTCACTTTAAAATAATTGCTTGCTAGACCTTTGATAGAGTTAATGTTTGGCATGAGCTCAAACTCTATATGATTATCAGAGCTTAGATTAAGTTTGCTAATATCTAGGTTGCGGTTTAGCGGTACGCCACGGCCCAATACTGTTAAATTATCAAAATGCTCTAAAAACACCTGAAAATAAGAACTTGGAAACTGTCCTTGAGAGTACACTTCCCCCGTTTCTGAGTGGAAATAGACATTGTCGTGACAATATAGAAGGTTCATTTTGGAGCCGAAAGCATTACGAAGAAATTGTGCGCGAACACGCATACCTTAATTATATACCAGTATAATCATATAATTGATAGTTCATAGATGAAA
>NZAJ01000087.1 GCA_002687495.1 Micavibrio sp.
CAAAAAGCAGCCTAAACTTAAACTAAGGAGCCAGAAGCACACCTTATATTTTTACGCCCTGTGTCCAAAATACTCTGACGACATACAATGGCGTCCCGTACGGGATTCGAACCCGTGTTGCCGCCGTGAAAGGGCGGTGTCCTAGGCCTCTAGACGAACGGGACGTAAGAGTGTTTGCCTTGAAGACAGACGCTTTATAATTCATGTGCTGCTAGTAAATCAAGCATTTCTTTTGAAATATGCTAAAAAAATAATATTTTCATGAGGGTGGTTTGGCAAGGTGTTGAAATTATTGGTTTTAATTGAGGCATTTCGAATGATTTTTCTTTGCAGTTGTGTGAGTTTTGGTTCTTATTTGTTGGCTTGTTTTGAGAAGAGTAGCAAAAATTAAGAGGCTTTAGCTATGTTTGTTGGTGAGTGGTATGATCTGCCTAATGTTATTGGAGCTAGAAAGGGGGGGGTTAACCATTTCTTATATATGCTTTTGTACAGTTTAACGTTCGTGCTATGGTTTTATGCATATTGGGTGGGGAGATATGGAAGTATTTTTAATTTTATTAGGCTGCTTTATTTTAGCTTCATTGATCTTGTCGTGGGTTAATGCATTTAGAATTAGTGGTTTTAAAATTGAGATTGAGCGCCTGCGAAATCGTATAATTGAGCTTGAAGCTCGATTGCATCGTAGGGAGAGCTTTGGTGATAAGCGTGTTGTTGAGCCATTGCAAAATATGGCGCCTCCCTTGCTCATTGAAGGTGCGCAAAGCCAGGTTGAGCAGAATGAGGTCCAAAACGAGATAGAGCCTGAGCCGCATATTATTACGCAGCCTCATGCGGCTGAGGAGGATGTTGTTTTTGAGGGACCAACGCCGCGTGTGAAGCGTAAGCAAGAAAAACCGAATTTTGAGTTTAATATAGCCGCTAAATTGCCTGTTTGGATTGGGTCTATCTCTTTAATATTTGCTGCATTTTATTTGGTTAAATATTCTATCGAATATGGCTTGCTAGGACCTGTTGCACGTGTGAGTTTAGGGGGTGTCTTTGGCCTTATTTTATTAGGGATAGGCGATTATATCTCTAAGCGGGCATATATATCGAATGGGAAAAGAATATCGCAAGGCGTTATTGGTGCAGGATTGGTTGCGCTTTATGTAAGTATTTATGCTTCCATTAACCTATATGATTTAGTGCCTGAATTTATCGGTTTTGTAGGGATGGTGATTGTCACGGCGATGGCGGTCATTTTGTCGTTGCGTCATGGTCAGGTGATTGCCGTTTTTGGTCTTGTAGGCGGGCTTTTAACTCCCGCTTTGATAGCCTCAGACCATCCGAGTGCTCTGGCATTATTTAGCTATTTGTTCGTATTATATGCTGCGCTTTTATTTGTTTTAGTGCGTAAGCAATGGTGGGTTTTAGCTGTCATGGCTTTATGGGGAGTCTTTGGCTGGTCCGCATTGTGGTTCTTTAATGTCTATTCGAGCGGCGATGAATTTGTACTTATTCTATTTGGTGTGGCGATTACGGCGGTTGTTCTTGTCGCTACGTCAAAGGTTGTGACGGGTGCAGATGTATTAGATACGCGTAATGCCAAATGGGCGCATGGTCTAAATGGTTTTGCAATTATGTGCGGCGCTACGACAATAATATGTGTGGCGCTTAAGATGCAGCTTGATCTATTTGACTGGTCGATGTTTGGGTTGTTTAGTCTTGCGCTTATTGTGCTGAGCTATTTTAAGCCGAATGTTTATAGGCAAGCTTTAATGCTTAAAGTCGGGGCGAGTTTATTATTATTTGCCTTTTGGGTTGATACAGCTTCTTTAATTGATGCGTTGTGCGTGGTTGGCGGTATGATTGCACTTTATGTGATAGGAACAGCCTTTTTGATGCGCATGAGTTCAGATCCGCGTTTTTGGACTATTTTACAATGTGTCAGTGGAATAGTGCTCTATCTGATTTGTTATTGGGGCTTGCCGATGCCTACAGGGTATGTGGATGCATTTGGAATGTTTTGGGGCATCGTGAGTTTGCTGCTTGCAAGTTTGGCTATATATAGAGCTGATCTTATGCGTAGACAATATATAGCTGATGCGGAGATACAGGAGCATTTAGTTGCGATCTATGCGTTTACGGCGTCTGCTTTCATCACGCTGGGTATAGTGATAGAGCTTCCTTTTGCGCATATGCCTTTAGCTATTGCTGCACAAATTGCGGCTAGTGTTTGGATATATCAACGCAGCTCTATTAAGGCGCTGCAAAAGGTTATTTATATACTTAGTTTGATCTTTGTAGGTTTGAATTACAAACAGCTTGCTTTATTTTTTGCTATAATAGTTAGCAGCTTGGTTGGAGAAGCGCCTAAGTCGATTGCGTCTTTCATAATTGAGAATCCGTTGCTAAATTTAGGCGTGCCGGCTTTGCTTTTTTATCTGTCGCTTTCGATTTGCATGAAGATGGATAGGTCTAATGAAAAATTGCTGCATGCGCTTTTCGGTATAGCTAATGTGCTAAGCTTATTTACAGTCTATTATGTTTTTAGGGGCTATTTCCACGAGGGTGAGGGGCATATATTTTCCTCAAATGTTGGGTTTATAGAGCGTGGATTTATAACATTTACGTTGGTTGGTATTTCTATTGCGATGTTTGAATATATGCGCAAAAAGGAAGCTACTTTTTTACGTCCTTGGGCGGTTAAGATATTCCGTATGGCGATATTCCGTTTTGTTTATTTTGATTTCATTTTGTACAATCCATATTTCGTAGGTGATCAATATGTAGGCATGGTGCCCTTATTGAATGGTGTCAATATGACATATGGTTTGGGGCTGTTAGCTGTTCTTTGGGCGATTAAAAATAAAGGCTTAATCATGCACAAAGATTCAATGCATAAAACATATGCTGCAATAGCCTTGATCTCTATTTTTGCGCTTGTCAGTTTGAATGTGCGTCAATTTTTCCATGCCCCTTATCTAGATGTGGGTGATATCGGCTCAACAGAGCTGTATAGCTATTCAGTTATATGGATGCTCACAGGGTTGGCGCTTTTAGCTGCGGGAATTAAATTTAGGCATAAAGCCCTTCGTAAAGCGGCTATGGTATTTATCGCATTGAGCGTTTGTAAGGTGTTCTTAATTGATGCTGCGGAGTTGGAAGGGTTGTATCGTGTGTTCTCCTTCCTTGGTCTAGGTGTTAGCCTTATTGGTTTAAGTTTCTTTTATACGCGTTTTGTAAATGGGGATGCTTTAGAGCGATCTTCATAATAATTTGTAGATGTTGGCTTTCTGTTTGTGTGGTTATATTGACTTAAGGTTGTTGCTTTTGCGCTGTGTCTACTAAGCATTTATTTTGTGTATATTTTTTACAGGACTAAATTATTTATTAGTTATTTGCGGCTTGTATTTGTGGTATTAATTACAGCTGTAAATTAATAAAAATGATTCTTGGAGAGTCCTCTCATGAAAAAAATATATGCCTCAAGCCTTCTCGCTTTACCATTATGTCTTGTTTTATCTAACCCTAGCTACGCTGATTTTAAAGGTCTTAACCTTTCTAGTAATATAGGTTTTGTCAGCGAATATTCATTTCGCGGTATAGCGCAATCAGATGAAAATTTTGCTGTGCAAGGTGGTTTTGATGCAGCACACGATAGTGGTTTTTATGCTGGCGTTTGGGGCTCTAGTGTTGATTTTAACGATGGTGATGAAGCAAATATCGAGATTGATCTTTATGCCGGCTATAGTGGTGAAGTAAAAGGTGTGAACTATGATGTTGGCGTGATTTATTATGCTTATCCTGGTGCTAACAGTTCCCTAGATTATGATTTTTGGGAAGGCTCGTTAGCTGTTGGATATGATTTTGATGCTTTTGCAGCGTCTGCGTCTTTTAACTACTCTCCAGAATTTTTTGGCAATAGTGGTGATGCGCAATATTATGCATTGAATGTTGACGTGCCTTTGCCTCGTGATATCAGCCTTTCAACACATATTGGTTTCCAAGAGATTGACGATAATACAACATTCGGTGTTCCGGATTATATGGATTGGTCAGCAGGTTTAGGTTATAATTTAAATGGCTTTGATCTCTCTCTACAATATGTAGACACAAATCTAGATGAGCCTTCTGAGTGTGCTGACGGGTGTAGCCAAAGGGCTATATTCGGAATAGCTAAGAGCTTTTAATCTAATATTAGCATTTACTGATTACTCTTAATTGTAAACTTATTCACTCTATTTTAGGGGGCTATTTAATGGTGTTTTCAAAGTTAAAGATTTATCAAAAACTGCCTATTTTAATGTTGATTTTATCAATATCTGCGTCTGTCGTGACAGGTTTCAGTATTGAGAAGGCCGCAGAAAAATATTTAGTGAAGGCGTATAATGATAAGCTTACAGCTTTGCAGGCATCACGTGTTAATGCCTTGGAAAATTACCTAGGTTCTATTGAACAAGATCTGTCTTCCTTGTCCAAAAGTACTTATGTAAGAGACGCTTTAAAAGATTTTATGAATGGGTGGAAGGCACTAGCCATTCAGGGTAATCCGACGACCATTTTACAAGATCTCTATATCAATGATAATCCAAATCCTACAGGCTCTAAAGAGGAGTTGGATTATGCTGAGGATGGCTCTTTATATAGTCAGTATCATGCTGAATATCATCCGTGGTTTAGGCATTTCCTGCGTCAGCGTGATTATTATGATATTTTCTTATTCGCGCCAAATGGTGATCTTGTTTACACGGTTTTTAAAGAGTTGGATTATGCAACGAACCTGAATAATGGTGAGTGGAAAGATAGTGATTTAGGGAATGCGTTTAGGGCGGCGGCTAAAGAGCCTGATCCGGATGCTCAGCATTTCTTTGATTTTAAAGCTTATGCCCCAAGTCATGGCGCTGCAGCTAGTTTTATATCACAAGCGATCTTAAATGATGATGGAAGTTTAGCTGGTGTTTTAGTTTTCCAGATGCCTATAGCACGTATTAATAATGTGATGCATGTTTCAGCAGGTATGGGCGAATCTGGTGAAACTTATATTGTTGGTGCAGACGGATTTATGAGAAGTGATTCTCGTTTTTCTGAAGAATCGACAATCTTGAAAACAAAAGTTACAGGCGCAACTGTTGATAAAGCGCTTGCTGGTAAAGCAGGGGTTGAGATTGTGGAAGACTATCGAGGTATCAATGTTTTTTCAGCATATGGTCCTTTTGAATTCCAAAATGTTCGCTGGGCTATTTTGGCTGAAATAGATGAAGAAGAGGTTATGCAGCCTATAGCTGAGATGATGCAAGTCGCTATATGGTCTACAGCTATAGTTATCGCTGTAATCTTTATGATTGCAATTTTTGCATCGCGCACAATTTCAAAACCGATTAATGCTATGGTTGGTGCTATGAAAGATATTGCCAATGGTGATTTTGAAACAGAAATACCTGGTGTTAAGCGCGAGGACGAGATTGGTGATATGGCTTCTTCGGTTGAAGTGTTCAAAGAGAATGGATTGAAGGCCCAGCAATTGCAAGAGCAGCAAGCTGCCCTTGAAGCGCAAAGTAAAGCTGAGCGTGCGCAGATGCTTGAGGACCTTGCACAAAAATTTGAGTCGCAAGTAGGTGGTACGATTGAACAATTAATTGAAGCAGCTGGAAAACTTGAGCTTGCCTCTAAAGGTATGGAAAGTACTGCGGGGCAAACGCAAGAAGCTAGTCAATCTGTAGCAACAGCGGCTGAAGAAACAAGCGCGAATGTTTCGACTGTGGCTTCTGCAACGGAAGAGATGAGTGCAAGTGCTCAAGAAATCTCTAAACAGATTTCTGATGTTGCTCTTAAGGCGAACATGGCTACGGGTAGCGCAAATACAACAAGCGTAAAAGTTGACCAGCTTAATAGTCTTGTTGGCAATATTGGCGAGGTTGTTGCAGCAATTAGAGATATTGCAGATCAAACGAATTTGCTCGCCTTGAATGCGACTATCGAGGCTGCCCGCGCTGGTGAAGCGGGTAAAGGTTTTGCTGTTGTTGCTGAAGAAGTTAAAAAGCTTGCAACAGAAACCGGGCAAAAGACTGATGAAATTGAAGCGCGTATCTCTGAAATTCAAGCCGCTACACAAGAATCCGTTGTCGCTATGCAGGAAATTATCAATAATATTACTGAGATCGATACGGCGTCCTCTGGTACAGCAAGCGCAGTTGAAGAGCAAAATTCTGTTTTGGCAGAGATCACTAGAAGTATTTCTCAAGTCTCAGATGCAGCTAGACAAGTGGCTAGCGTTATTGGTGGTGTTCAGAGTGCTGCCAACGAAACAGGCGAATCTTCTAAGATGCTTAAATCCTCTTCGGATGACATTTCAGGGCTATCAGAAGGCTTGAAAGCAGCAGTAAGAGATTTCTTGGCTCAGGTAAGGCAAGGCTAATTATAATTAACAATTTTATTTTTCATAAATATATTGATTTTTATTTTATTAGCTGCTATAACGACGCTACAAATTAAAAAAAGAAAAGGTTTTTACTGATGGTTAAAATGAAATTTGCAGCTCTAGCAGTTGTTGTTGTGATGGGTATGTCTTCTGTAGCATTTGCAGGTTCTCCTTCTATTTCTTATACAGCTAAAAAACAGGGCCGTGTTAGTTTTGAAAGTGCAGATAAAATGCAAGATGATGCGCAGGAAATTTCTAATGTGGATGCAGTCAATCCAGCAGATATTGAACCAGCAGCAGGTGGTTATGAGCCAGTTGACTCTGTAAGTGAAGATGATTTCTCTAAAAGCATGAGACTTCCACGCAAGAACTAGAGTCTAAATATATATAATTTATAAGAAGCTGTGCTGATTGAGCGCAGCTTTTTTTATTGTGCGCTTGTAATGCTTATATAAAAAGTTTCATATGAGCTTATGAATAAGCAATATTTTCAAATAGCATTTTTGGTATTAGCAGGTCTGCTTTCAGTAGGAGGGCTATTAAATTCTGCTCAGGCCCTTTTGCTCGGCGTATTTATAGCGCTTAGCTTTGGGCATTCTTATCAAAAACAAATAGCTGTCTATAGTAAAAAGCTTTTAGCAATAAGCATTGTTGGTTTGGGTGCTGGTGTAGATCTACAGGTGATTTATGATGTGGGCTTAAGTGGTATTATTATCACATTTATAAGCATCACCGCTGCGCTTTCTTTAGGTTTGCTGCTTGGGCGTTTAATAAAAACAGCAGGGCGAAGTAATCTGTTGATTTCTGTTGGCACGGCAATATGTGGTGGTTCTGCTATTGCCGCGATCGCGCCTGTTATTCGGGCGAAAGATAGTGAAATAACACTATGTTTATCCATTGTATTTTTATTAAACGCTATAGCGTTGTTAATTTTTCCTTTTGTAGGAAACTGGCTTGAGCTTTCACAATTACAATTTGGGTATTGGGCGGCTTTGGCTATACATGATACGAGCTCTGTTGTCGGGGCTGGTCTACAATATGGAGAGGAAGCTCTTAACATCGCCACAACGCTTAAGCTGGTCAGGGCCTTATGGATTGTGCCAGTTAGTCTATTCTTTTATGGGGTTTATGCCCAAATCTCAACAGAGCAAGCAGGACAGGGTGCGCCAACACAGATTAAATTTCCCTGGTTTATTATTGGCTTTGTTATTATGGCGTTTATATTTAGTTATCTGCCTAATATTGGTTATGCCTCATCTGTTATATCAGCTGGTGCGAAAAAATTACTTATTTTAGTCATGTATATGATTGGTTTAGGTTTTACGAGAGAGGCGATGAATGGCGTGGACTATAAATTGCTATTACAGGCCATACTGCTATGGGGCGTTGTCTCAATTAGCAGCCTTGTGCTGATAATTCTTTATATTTAAGTGCTTAAATTTTGGCTTTCCTCCAGCCAGCTCTTTACGTCCTTTTTTGACATTTCATTTGCTTCATTGAGTTTTTTAATTTCTTCAATCGCAGTCTCTATATCTCCGTCCTTCGCTGTTTTTTCAATGATGCCACTTATCTCAGCGAGTTTTGTCATGCCGAAGTTAGCGGCCATTCCTTTTAACTCATGCCCTTTATCATTTATGGCTTGTGCATCTTGTGATTCTACTAAGGCTTCAAGATCTGTAATAATTTGATCTGCGGTATCATTGAACCCATCAAGGAGCTCTTGCATTTGCTCTGCTGGCAGTGAACCTGCAAGTGATCCCAAGAACATTGGGTCAAATGTCTCGTATTTCAGTTCTTTAATATCTTCTTCGTTTTCATCTTCTGCGCTAGCATTTGCAATTTTTATTGCTGCAGGTATCTCGTCGTCATCATCTTTGTGTTTTTTAGGTTTTTGTTCAGGCTGTGTAGTTGGTTTTAATTCATCAATAGTGTTTTCCGAGCCTTGTGGCTTTGATGGCTTGCTCCTAAATGTCGCTGTTTTCTTTTTTGTCACGGCTTCTTCTTGAGCGAGATTATGTGAGATTTTTTCTAAAGGACTTTTCTCTTCATGTTGGATTTTATCAAAGGCGCCGCTTTCTTCATCATCGTCTCGACTTTCAGGAATAATGATTTCTTGCTCGTAATCTCCTTCTTGGAAGCTTAGAAGCATTGCGTTGAGTTTTTCCGGGTCGATAGGTTTGGTTAAGAAGCCATTGAGGTTAGCTTCATAGCATTCTTTTCTGTCTTGGATACCAACATTTCCTGATAATGCTAAGACTGGAGTAGCAGCTATACGTTTATTGGGGAACAGTCTTAGGTTTTTCGTGAATTCTAGGCCTGTCATGCCGCCTAGATTAATGTCTGTTATGATAACGTTAAATTGTTGTGCAGAGCATAAATCGAGTGCATCTTCTGCGCTTGATCTCAGTGTGACGTAATGATTTTCTTTTTCTAAGAACCCTTTCATTACTCTTAAATTCATCTCGTTATCTTCGATGACAAGAATATTCATAGGCTTTATTTCTGTCGTTTTTTGTGCAGATCTCGCTTTTTCTTCTTGCTCGTTATATTCTGCAGCATAGCCTTCCATATTTAGTGTGAAAGTAAAGCTTGATCCTTCACCTTCAACGCTTTCTAAAAGAATATGCCCTTCCATGTTTTCGATTAGACTTTTACAAATGGTTAGCCCTAGGCCGGTACCACCATATTTTCGAGTTGTACTAGCTTCGGCTTGCGAGAAGGGTTGAAATAGTGATTGCTGTGCTTTTTTTGAAATGCCTATACCTGTATCTTTTACAGAGCAGGTGATTTTGTATTGTTCGTATTCATTGCTAATAGTGGTTTTTTGCTCTTGGTCCTCTCTGCTATGCAGTTGCTCTGCTGTAAGCGTTATTGTGACGCCGCCTTTGTCTGTAAATTTTATAGCATTGCTGACGAGGTTAAGGAGGACCTGCCTAATTCGGGTTGGATCACCTTTAAGTGTTTTGGGGAAGTTTTTATCAATTTCTGGCTTGAGGTATATTTCTTTTTCTGCAGCATGGCCTGTCATGAGTGTGTTTACATCTCTCACCAGCTTAGTCATATCAAAACTTATCGTCTCTAGCTCTAACTTGCCGCTTTCTATTTTTTCAAAATCCAAAATGTCATTCAGTAGGGCGATCATGGTTTCGCCAGAGCTTTGCATTGTCTGCAAATATTCATTTTGTTGTTTTGTCATTTGTGTATTTCTCAATAGACGGATCATGCCCATGATTCCGTTCATTGGGGTACGTACTTCATGACTTACAACGGCTAAGAAAGCAGATTTGGCACGGTTTGCTTCGTCAGCAAGCGTTTTGGCGGCACTCATCTCTTCTGTACGTAAAATTTCTCTTTCTCGAAGCTCTGTCATAAGCTCGCGTTCGCGTTCGATAACACGAAGCAATCTCGCTTGGTCAGAGTTTTCTTTAGCTTGTTGTAGGCGTGCCATAGATTTTTCGGCACGACTTTCTCTTGCTTTCTCTTGCTCAAGTTGAACGGTTTTGTACTCTATCTTTTTTTGTAGTGCGATTATAAAAAATATGACTTGTGGTATTAAGCTTAGCCAATTGATATGGATATTAAATAGGTTTGGTGATGTTATATCATAAATAAGCGCAATATTTGTAAGGCAGAGAATGAAGTAGCACAGCCAAGCAAAACTTAGATGAACTCCAGATTTTCGTCCGTGATAAGAGTGTATAGCACTAAATATAAGCCCTGTTGATATAGATAAAAGCATCGGCACAGCTATTAAACTTTGTTTTAAAATTAAGGCTGTATCATTGACAAATAGGGACGTTACGAAACCAATCATGCATATTGCGCCATTTATGACGAGTCCTAGCATCATTGTGTTTTCGTAGGCGGTGTTCTTGAAAAATAATGGCATTGTAAGCCAGTGCGTAAAGAGTGCTGCAATCATGATGAGTGCTAGAACGTCTCCAATTAACCCATGTTCTGTTAAAAAGCTATTTTCTAGTACGGTGGCGCATAGGATTTGAAAGAGAATATATAAGCTATAAATGCTGTAGCTATAAACTTTGTGTGAGATTGATAGGGCTGTGATGTAGCCAATGGCTAAGAGCATCACGAGCGTGAATATCGCTTTTGGCCAATTAAATTTAGTAAGCTCTTTGACATATACTTCTTCTGGGATAAGGCTAGGCGTAATTGTACCAGCATAAGGGCCTGAGGATTTTACCTTAATTAGAAACAGTAAGTGCTCTTTAGGAGTTATCTCGATCGGGGCGATGTTGTGGGAGAGATTATGTATCTTTGATTTATTTTCGCTCTTAGCTCTTGTTTTGCTATCAAAGATGAGAGTGTCTTGAGTATGGTTTACAATCATAAGGTCTTTTATAAGTGCAGAGCGACCTTGTGAGGGGTCTCCAAAGGATAAATACCATTGGGATGTTTGTGTTGCATTATAGACGCTAAATACTAGCCAGGTTGCGGGTGCGTTATTATTTAAATTTACAGCCGTATGATTACTTCTTTTTCCTCGTAGGTTGTTTAAATATCTTTTTGCTATTGTTTGCGCATCAAGTAAACCGCTATCATCCGCTGTTATATACATCCGATTGCCAATGAAGTTTCGTGTATCTTCGCTTTTTAGCGAGACTATATTGGTATTTTGCGCATATGTGCTTGCTGGGAGAATTAAGCAAAAGAGCGCTAAAAATAAAGCATTTAAGAACGTGAATTTAAAGGCGTTGCGCATAATGTACATGATCTTTCAAATGCTATTATTTCACAAGAAGGAAGGTGTTTTACTCTCGTAAAACATATCTAACCATTAGAGCTAAAAAACGCTTTAATTTCAAGGTTATTTTGAAAGACGTTCAAGTGCTATTTTTTTAACGGCTTGGGGGTAGAGGATGTGCTCTTGAGCAATTACACGGGCACTTAAGGATTCAATAGTATCGTTTTCTAATACTGGGACTGTACCTTGAGCAATGAGCTGCCCTTTATCCACTTCAGGGATGACAAAATGGATGGAAGCGCCGCTTTCTTTTTCTTTTGCCTTAAGGACTGCACGGTGTACGTGTTCTCCATACATACCTTCTCCGCCAAATTTTGGTAATAGAGCCGGATGTGTGTTTATGATTTTATTAGGCCATTTATTGATGAAATCAGCGGTGAGTATGCGCATGAAGCCTGCTAGACATATGAGGTCTATTTTGTGTTTAGAGAGTTCTTCTGATAGTGCATTTTCAAATTCTGCGCGTGTTTTGTATTTTTTGTGATCTATGCAAATGGCTTTTATGGCTTCGTTTTGGGCGCGCTCTAAGCCGTAAGCGTCAGGACGGTTTGAGATGACGAGCTTTATTTGTGCTGGATATTCGGGGGATTTGCAGGCATCAATTAGGGCTTGTAGGTTTGAGCCACTGCCGGAGATAAAGACTGCTAGGCCTAACTTTTCCATTTATAAAGCTCCTAAATGTGAGGCTAAATGCCTTAAACCCATGCACTGTCAGTATTATGCAAGATAACAGGCTCGTTCGTTCTCTGTGTGATTTTGCCAATTTCAAATACATTTTCACCAGAAGCTTTGAAGCTCTCGATTAGGGCTTGTTTATGCTCTGGAGCGCATATGACAACCATGCCGATACCTGTGTTTAATGTGGTGGCTAAGTCTGAAGCTGTAAGGTTGCCTTGTTTTGCAAGCCATTTGAAGAGAGCTGGTAGCTCCCAGCTTGCTGTGTCTATTTCTGCGCAGGTCGTTTCAGGTAATACACGCGGGATATTTTCTAATAAACCGCCACCAGTGATATGGGATAAGCCTTTGATTGTGCCTTTATGGTCTCTCATCGCTTTGAGAATTGATTTCACATAGAGCTTGGTTGGTGTGAGGATAAAATCAGCCAGTTTTTCGCCATTTGTAAATTCAGCTTCTTTTTCAAAGTCTAGCTCATTAGCGCTTTCAATGATTTTGCGTACTAAAGAAAATCCGTTTGAATGTAGACCGCTTGAGGCGAGGCCAAGAATAATGTCGTCAGCTTGGATGTTTTCGCCTGTGATGATGTCTTCGCGCTCGACCGCACCAACGCTAAAGCCTGCAATATCATAATCTCCTTCAGCGTACATGCCCGGCATTTCAGCTGTTTCGCCGCCAATTAATGCGCAGCCACTTTCTTCACAGCCCTTTGCGATGCCCTTAATCACTTCTTCTGCAACGTTATTGTTCAGTTTGCCAGTGGCGAAGTAATCTAGGAAATATAAAGGCTCTGCGCCTTGCACGATAATGTCATTTACGCACATGGCGACGGCATCAATACCAATTGTCGAATGGCGATTTGTTTCTATGGCGATTTTAAGTTTTGTGCCAACGCCATCTGTTCCAGATACAAGGATTGGGTCTTTATAACCTGTCTCTTTAAGATCAAACATAGCGCCGAAACCACCAATACCACTCATAACACCTGTACGGTTTGTTTTTTTGATGTGAGGTTTAATATTTTCCACGAGGTCGGCTGCGGCCTCAATGTCAACACCAGCTTGTTTATAGGCACTATCGGTCATTTATCTGTTCCACGATTTTTAAAATATAGCTTCAAATTATATTGAGCTCACGCTATAAAAGGAGTTCTTTTCCTATAAGTGTAAAGCGAGGCTTTTTAATGTTCATACTCTATAAGCTTTTTCTAGCCCTGCGTACAGTTTTTTTCGGGAGTTTTTTACTTGCAACGCTGATTTGTGTCAATGTTTCAAGTGTTATGGCGCAAAGTGAGCTCTATACTGTCACTGACGTTGAGGCGGATGTAACGGCCGCAAACGCATTGGAAGCGCGAAATCAAGCGTTTGAACAGGCGCAAAATAAGGCGTTTTCTATACTGGCAAAGCGTATGCTGAGCCAAGATGAGCTTGAAGATTTCGAAATGCCTACTGGCTTAGCGTTGTCTAGTTTGATCAAAGATTATGAGGTGGAGAATGAAAAGCTCTCTGCTCGCCGCTATAGCGCAAATTATACTATACGTTTTCAGGATGAAGCGATCCGAACCTTTTTTTCTAATCGTGGCTTAAGTTACAGTGATGTGGCAAGTAAGCCGATTTTGGTTTTACCATTTATGCAAACGGGACGCGGTACAGTTTTATGGAGCGAGTCTAATGAATGGCTTCAAGCTTGGAATGAAGCACGTGGGTTGGATGGGCTTGTGCCCTTAATCGTTCCGATTGGGGATTTGGATGACGTAAAAGATATTGGTGATGAAGAAGCGCTTACTTATAATTGGCGTAACTTAGCCTCAATGGTTAGGCGCTACTCAGCAAGTGAGGCAGTTATATTGATTGCCAATAAAATGCCTGGACGTTCTGTTGGTGAAGAGCGTTTGGAGGTGCAAATATATCGTACTGATAACAGACCAGCGCCTGAATATGTGCAGCAGGTGTTTCAAGATTTTGTGAAACCATCTCTTGATGAAAAAGATGGAGACGCGCCAAATACGCTAATGCAGGAACGTACGCCTGATACATATGATATGGCTGTTAAAAAAGTCATGGATGCTTTACGTCAAGATTGGAAAGATCGTACAGCTTTGGCAAGTACGGAACGTGCTTCTGCGGATGGGGTTGTTAAAGTGCGCGTACAGTTTCAATCTTTACAGCAATGGGCGGAAATTCGCAGAGATTTAGAACGTGTCTCCGGTTTGGATGATGTTGAGATAGCTGGGTTGTCGCAAAGGGAAGCTTATTTAAATCTTTATTTCCCAGGTGGGTTTGAGCGCTTACTTTTAGCGCTACAGCAAATTGATATGAGATTACTGGTCGGTGTTAATTCGCCTTCATCTCCTGAATATATGGGGGGGCAGAGTGCTCAAGGTGGGCTTTATGGTTATCAGAATTATTCGCAAGGTGCGGATGATGATATCTATGAGCTTGTTTATGAACACGGTGCTTCAAATTCATTTAAAAATATGCAGGCTATTAAAGATAGATCATATTATCAGCGTTTTTAAATTACAGGGTTAGGGAATTTATGACAGTACAAAAACAGCTCATTTTTTGGGCGCTGGCTTTTGCAGCGTTCTTTGTTTTTATATATCTTTTTAATGCGGTTCTTATGCCCTTTGTATTAGGCGCTGCGGTTGCTTATTTGCTTAATCCGTTGGTTAATAAATTAGGTGGTTTAGGCATGGCGCGTGGCGCTGCCGCTTTTATGATTTTGGGCGGTTTCTTTTTAACCGTTTTGATCTGCGTCGCAGCGATGGCGCCATTAGTTTATAAACAAAGCGCTGAGCTGGTGAATGATTTGCCGGGATATTGGGAGCAATTTGTTGGTTGGGTTGAGCCATATTCTCAATCTGTTTTTGCTCGCCTTGGCTTGGATGAAAATGCAATTAATGTCAAAGAGCTTGCCGGTACTCATGGCGGTTCTATTTTTAACGGTGCGCAAGGTGTTGCTGGCTCTGTGTTGGGCAGTATCGCTGCTGGCGGAATGGCTGTACTTGATTTTGTATCTTTGATGGTTTTTATGCCGATTGTGGCCTATTTTCTTATCAAAGAATGGATTGGAATTACGAATTGGGCGGAGGGTTTATTGCCACGTGATCATGAAGGCACAATTAAAGATTTGATTAAGCAAATTGATATGAAGATATCGGGGTTTGTTCGTGGTCAAATTAGTGTTGCTGTTATCTTAGGTGTTGGTTATGCGATAGCTTTGAGTATAGCTGGGCTTAAATATGGTTTTCTTATTGGTTTGCTATCAGGCTTACTCTCTGTTGTGCCGATGATTGGCTCAATCGTTGGGTTAGTGATGTCTGTATTGGTGGCATGGTTTCAAGCTGGTGAGCTAAGCTATGTTGCGATTATTGCTGCGATCTTTTTGGTTGGGCAGGTTTTAGAAGGCAATGTGATTACGCCTAAACTTGTTGGGGAAAGCGTTGGTCTTCATCCTTTATGGGTGTTCTTTGCGCTGCTCGCAGGTGGGTCATTATTTGGAATTTTGGGTATGTTTTTGGCTGTACCGGTTGCGGCTGTGGCTGGTGTTCTTTTAGGGTTTGCGATTGCGCGCTATAAGATGAGCTCTTTATTTAAGGGGGCGCATAAGAACTCAAATTCAGAAAATTCTGAAGACGCTAGCGCGCAGGATAATGTGAAGGATGTTGAGGTGCCTGTAGAGGCAGAGCAGGCGGTTGAGACTTCTGCTCAGCAAGTCGCTGATGAGGATGATACAGAAAAAGAATAATGAATAAGCTTCAGCAAATTCCATTTGATCTATCGGTTAGACCTGCGCATGGCCGGGATGATTTTTTGATTGCCCCGTCTAATATTGATGCGGTGGGTTGGCTCGATCGTTGGCCAAATTGGCCGGCGCCGATGTTGATCTTGAGCGGGCCAGCGGCGTGTGGAAAGACGCATCTTGCGGCTGTGTGGAAAGAAATGAGCGGTGCATGCGAGATTGATCCTGCACTTTTAAGTGAGATGGAAGCAGAGCAAATATCCGCAAAGGGGGAGCATCTGCTTATTGATGGTATTGATTTGGCCATTGGTCTGCGCGAGGCTGAGACATGCTTATTTCATCTTTATAATATGTTTAAAGAAGAACAGCGCTCGTTATTGGTTACAACGCGGCTTAATATTTCTGCGGTTGGGTTTGAGGTTGCAGATTTGGCCTCGCGTATGCGTGCTGCCCCAGTTGCAATGATCCATGCGCCGGATGATGATTTGTTAAGCAGTGTTTTGGTGAAGCTGTTTAGTGATCGTCAGCTTCAGGTCAGTGTGGATGTTGTGAAATATATATTACCACGCATTGAACGCAGTTTTTCTGCTGTACGCAGTTTGGTCACAGAGATTGATCGTCAAGCTTTAGCGCAAAAACGCCCCGTCTCTATTCCGCTGGTGCGGGACGTGATGATGCGTTTTGATTAGTTTTTTGAGAATTGTTTTTTTTTGTCGGCCACACGATGAATTTCAAAGTTAAAATGGTCACGCCAAAAGCAAAAGCAATTACATTCCATATGATTATTGATATTAATTGTAGGTAGAATCCGTAGAATAGCCATAGTCCATATGAGGCTGTAAGCATTATAAGCATTGCGGTTGAGACATTGCTGCTATCTTTTTCTTTGATGATTTTTATTGATTGAGGCACTGTACTGAATGCTGTTAAAAAGCCTGCGATAAGCCCTATGATCTCAATATTTTCTAACATTCTATATAGCCTGTGTAATGTGTAAATGTACACCGTTGTGAGATATAGTTTGTACTCTAGCTAATTTTTCTTTTTTTGCCCAGTCTAAGCAAATTTCTTCAGGGATTTTTGGTGAGCTGTTTATTAAGTATTCTTTAGGTCCATTATCACCGTTATTAAAATCTAATGTAAGATAATGTGCTAAGATACCACTATTAGAGTCGAACTCTACTCTAAATGGTGTGTTTTCAGTATCTATCTTTTTATAAGGCGTATCTCTTTTTATGCGGTGAGCAAGGTTCGATGCAAATTTTCCTTGTCCTGCATAGGCTCGTTCTATTTTATTTTTATCTGTGTTCCCGTCTTGAGTGAAAACAAAGAAATCACCTTTTTTCATTGATCCGCGAATAGCCCTAAAATGGTCACGTATTGATTTTTCAGGCGTTAATAAGTTGCCAGCTTTATCTCTTTCAATTGGTGCATTTAGTAAGGTACCACCGAAAGATGTGAGCAAAGCTTTAGACTTAGGTTCTCGCGCTATCGTAAACCCTCTGAATAAGTCAACACGACGCATCCCGCACTCTGTTTTAGACGGTAATTCTGAGGCCATGACTGGTACGGATGTCATTAGGTATGACAAGCTGATATCATATGTTGTGGCACTGGTTACGTTGTTAAATTTTGTCGCCAGCTTCATATCTTTTTCACGAAAAATATGAGCATCTCCAATGCCAAGAAAACATAATGTTACTGGCTCAGGTACTATATCTGTAATAATCTCAGATGCTTGATCTGCTAATATGATTTCAGCAGAGGGGATGTAATAATCAATAGGATTATCGTTTATGAAATTAACCCAATCTTGGGAACCGTTTACAAGGTCGCCCTCAAATTCAGGGTCTGAGTATTCCCACTCCCCAAGTCCACCTTCTCTGTTGCCAAGTTTGTGTTCGATCACATCTCGTGTGAACTCTTCATTAAAGTCCTGGATGTTATCGTACGATTCTTGTCTATCAGTATTTGGCGTTTTTAACGCTGCTTGCATTGTTTACTCAATATTTTTAATTATTTTTATGGGGTGTTGTAGTTTTTTCCCACACATTGTCAAATTCTTTTCTGTAGAAATTTGCGATATCTAAGCTATGTATAGCAAAGACTCTCACATTATTTTCTGTAAAGTTAATTAGTGCTGCAACATCTGCATATACATAATATGAGATGTCGTTGAAAAATTCTGAACTTAACCATCGATATTCTGCGTAATCACTTGCGGTAAAATTTGTGTCGCCTTCACGTACAATGATCTTATAGTGGGCTTGAAGTTCTTCCATGCGGGCTTGGTGGATTTCGCAATAGTCACCTTCCCATTTCATAAAGTCATGTTCGTCAACGTTGTTTACAACAACATTTTTATTTTCAGATGTTTTTAAGCGCTCATATGCGTCTATGAGAAAGTCCACGAAACCTTGTTGACCTTCATATGTGCGAATCTCACCAGTGCGTTTTCTTAGGCCGCTTGTGCCAATGAATTCGATATTAGCACGATCAAAGGCGGCTTCAATTTTTGCAATCGTTTTTGAGTTTGGCTTATTCGTGCCATTTTCAATACGGGCAATGCCTGTCTGTGAGAGATCAGCATGTTCTGCCAGATCCTGTTGACTCCAATCCAGGAGTGCGCGTGCAGCTCTTATTTGGTCTATTGTTAGCATTGTTATTTCCACTTTGTTTATAGGTTTAACGCAGTGTTACCGTTATCAACTCAATAATGATGTTGGATTGTGGGAACCTTGTACACCCGTTTTTTTTATTTGTCTAGTCTTTTTTTTATATGTAAACTTCTTTTTGTTATAAAATAAACATTCTTATGCATTTTATAATGCTTTTTTATTGACAAGTAAATCTTCTTTATATAAAAACTGCATTGAAGCACAAAATCTATGACATTTACCACTCTCTCCAAGAGACTCACATAGATTTGATGTTTTTGAATCCCCACACACGTAAACTTGCCGGTTGGAGGAGTCCTCTTCTTCAGCCGGTTTTCTTTTCGTGCTCTATCACTTATATAATGGTGTTGAGCAATCAAGTCGTTTTATCGAGGAGTTTTTATGCCTGAGTTGCCCGAGGTGGAAACAGTTATGCGTGGTTTAGAGCCTGCTATGTTGAAGAAGAAGGTGAAGAGCCTTGTCTTTAATCGCCCTAACTTGCGTTATGATTTGCCCGCGGGCTTACCTGCGCAACTTGCTGGTAAACGTATTGAGAGCTTAAGGCGCCGGGGTAAGTATATTTTATGTTTTTGTGAAGGCGGGCAGGGATTTGTTCTGCATCTGGGGATGTCAGGCGTTATGAAAGTCTTGAAGGCTGGTGAGCTTTATGAGGCGCAAAAACATGACCATGTCATAATCTCTATGTATGATGGTGGTATGGTTGTCTTTAATGATGCGCGGCGCTTTGGGTTTTTGATCTCAACGCATTTGGATGACTGGCATCAGCGTGCGCCATTTAACAAGATGGGGCCAGAGCCTTTAGGGAATGATTTTTATACGTCTGTTTTATTTGAAGGGCTGAGAAAACGTAAGGGGCCTATTAAGGTTGCGTTGCTAGATCAAAGTGTTGTGGCAGGGCTTGGTAATATATATGTGTGCGAGGCTTTATATAGAAGCGGTATATCTCCGATAAGGGCTGCATGCGATGTAAGCGCTGAAGAGTGTGATTTGTTGGTGCGCGCTATTAAAGATGTTTTATCAGAAGCAATTGAAGCTGGTGGAAGCTCATTGAAAGATTACCGCAATACTGAAGGGAAGATGGGATATTTTCAGGCTAATTTTGGTGTGTATGACCGCGCCGGGCAGGCTTGCCCTGGATGTGATTGCTCTATAGATGATACTGGAGGCGTTTTGCGAATCGTTCAGGCTGGGCGCTCGAGTTTTTATTGCCCTCGCCAGCAACGATAAAAGTTTTATAGAGAATATTTAAAAAGATTTATAAAACGGTGGATATTTTCTTGACAAGCCTAAGGGTAAGAGCGTATACCCTAGCGATCATTAGATATGAGATTTATTTAGAGTCGAAATTGACTGAAGTGAAGAAGGACTAACAATGGCTAATCATAAGTCTGCAAGAAAAAGAATTCGCCGTAATGAGGCACGCGCTGTAATTAATGGCGCACGTACGTCACGTATTCGTACATTTATCAAAAAAATCGAAGTTGCTATTGCATCTGGTGATGTTAAAGCGGCTGAAGAAGCTTTCAAAGTTGCGCAGCCTGAGATGCAGCGCGGCGTTGTGAAAGGCATCATGAAGAAAAATACAGTAGCGCGTCGTTTGTCACGTTTGTCTGCTCGTATTAAGTCTCTTAAAACTGCTTAAAAAGAATCGTTGTGCGGTTGTGAGAATCGCACTAACGTCTTTTTGAAAATTCAAAAAAATATCGTAATTTAGGCCTTAGAATTTATTTCCTAGGGCCTATTTCTGCATCTTGATTCACGCTTGTGAAAAAAAATTTCTTTTTTCGATGTTTTTGTTTTGTTCGTATTGCATCCACATAAATTTTTGTTGTAGTGTTTGTTCATAGCGAAAACGAAAGAACAAATCTTTGAAAAATCGCTCTTGCCTGAAACGCAAGGGGGCTGCGGCTTTCTGCGTCTTACGGCTCGCTCTTAGGGGCAAAACGGACGGATGGCTTAGACAATATTTATTCACAGTATGTGAATGAATGGAGTGAAGAGCTGGGAGATCTTGGACCTCGGACAAAATGGATGAAATAACGATGTGAATCACATGAAAATGTGTTTTCGCAAACACTGTTTCTTTGCCTATTTCGATGAAGTTTCGGATTTAAAAATTAAAAGTTTAAGTGGAAAACCAAAAAAGAAGTGGAGAGTTAAAGTATGTCAGAAGTTGTGGGTAAATCTGTGGCACTAATTCGTGGGAATGCTGAGTATCAAGAGGCATCTTTAGAGCCAAGTAAAGAGATTATGGCGCTATGGAAGAAGGTGCATAATGATATGCGTGGCGAATTTGGTGAGGCGATTTTCCGCAGTTGGCTAAAACCTTTAAAGCTTCAAGCTTTCTATCATGGAACTATGGAAGTTTCAGTACCTACACGTTTTATGCGTGATTGGATTCAGAATCATTATGCAGAGCGCATTCTTTCAATGTGTTCAGAAACTAGTGAAGAGATTAAGCGCCTTCAGATTGTTGTTGTTCAAAATGCGATTATCGATGATGCACCAGTAGAAAAAGAAGAGCCTGCTAATAAGTCAGTGGCTTCTAAAAAGATAGATATCTCTGAAGTGTCTTCTCCTTTGGATGAGCGTTTTACCTTTGATTCTTTTGTTGTTGGTAAGCCAAATGCTTTGGCTCATGCAGCTGCGCGCCGTGTTGTTGAGAGTGCTTCTGTACCGTTTAACCCATTATTCCTTTATGGTGGCGTTGGTCTTGGTAAGACACATTTGATGCATGCGATTGCTCATGCGATTGAAGAGCAAGATCCTTCTAAAACTGTTATGTATCTTTCTGCTGAAAAGTTTATGTATCAGTTTGTAAAAGCTATTCGTAGCGATTCGACAATGTCTTTCAAAGAAATGTTCCGTTCAGTTGATGTTTTGATGATTGATGATATTCAATTCATTGCTGGTAAAGAGAGCACACAGGAAGAATTTTTCCATACATTTAATGCTTTGGTTGATCAGAATAAACAGATCATTATCTCTGCGGATAAAGCACCAGGTGATTTAACAGGTATTGATGAGCGTCTACGTTCACGTCTTGCTTGGGGGCTTGTTGCTGATATTCACCCGACAACATATGAGCTTCGTCTTGGTATCTTGCAAGCTAAGCGCGAACAGCTTGGTGCAGAAGTTCCTGATAGCGTATTAGAGTTTTTGGCTCTTAAGGTGACAAGCAATATTCGTGAGCTTGAAGGTGCGCTTAACCGAATCGTTGCTCATGCTGATGTGTCTAAGTCTGAAGTGACATTGGAAACAACTCAGGAAGTTCTTCAAGATCTTCTTCGTGCACATGATCGCCGAATCACTATTGATGAAATTCAGCGTAAAGTGGCCGAGCATTACAATCTGCGTATGGCGGATATGCATTCAGCGCGTCGTGCTCGTAATGTAGCGCGTCCACGCCAGGTTGCTATGTATCTAGCGAAAATGCTAACAGCACGTTCATTGCCTGAGATTGGCCGTAAATTCGGTGGTCGTGATCACACAACAGTGATGCATGCTGTTCGTAAAGTTGAAGAGCTTATAGAGGGTGATGCTCAGATTGCACAGGATGTAGATGTAGTTCGCCGCGCTTTGACTGGCTGATATACTTAAAATCAAAAATATTAAAGAAAATGCCCTTATTTAAGGGCATTTTTTGTTTCAGCGTTCGTGCGTTTTTCCTTGAGTATTTGATATGATTAGTCATGCAGTTAAAGCTATTGCCAATAATTTTAAATGAAATGCTTATTGAGGTGTTTAGATTAGAATAGTCGCGCGAGGGGAGTGATCCCAATTTAGAGTTGGTTCAGGGGTTTTATGCCAAAGAGTTGGATCGATGAGCGTGATGTTGCCTGCGGAGATTGCATATTCATTTTTAAGTTTTAAATGCTCTTTGGTTTTTGCTTTAGCGTTATTGATAATGGGGCCAAGATGATTGAAGGCTAAAATGATGGTGTCTGTTGTATCACAATGATACCCAGGTGTTTGAGTCACATTTGAACGTAGTTGAAGGACACCTTTTGGTGGCGTCCCATCAAATAGAGATGTTCTTCTTAATGTTGTGGTCGCGTGTTTTTTATAGATGTCTGTTAGAGTACATGCCAGTTCTATGATTTCTTCAGGCGTATTATCTTCTATGAGTATAGATCTAATATCGGTTTTATTATTAAATTTATAGGCTCTGGCTTTGGTGTCGTGTCTGGGGGTGTCTGTTGGAGTGTAATTGGGGCTCGGCTCTTGTAAGGTTTTGTTTAAAGTGGCTGCGATAGCATTGAGCTGCTCATCACTTAGTCCTAAATCAAGAGTAATGCCGTGAATATTTAATTTATCTTTTTGTGCCCAATATGAGAATTGCTCAACTGTCTCGATGATGAGCATTTTATTATCACTCGGATGCCTAGCGACCTTTGGCTTTCGATGATTGTGAGTTTTGTTTTTTATGAGCGTGGTAAGCATAGCTTTTTTCAAAAAGTAAATATTTATTGGGTTTTAAACCCACTTACATTGTTATGTTAATTTAAATCTGTGTATCGTGTTTATATTCGCTTGATCTTTAAAAGAAAGAGCATTAATTTGCGGCTATGACATATACATTAGAAGACGTAAAAGCGCTCTATGCGCGCCCATTGCTGGACCTTGTATACGAGGCGGCGACGGTTCATCGTGAAAATCACACAGCCAATGAAATGCAAATGTGCACATTGCTCTCGATTAAGACGGGCGGGTGTACAGAAGATTGCGGTTATTGTTCGCAATCAGTGCATAATGAAGCTGAGCTTGATAAAGAGATCTTGATGAAAACTGAAGATGTCTTGGAGCAAGCGCGTAAAGCTAAAGAGGCTGGTTCGACACGTTTTTGTATGGGAGCCGCTTGGCCAAAAGTTTTGGATGGTCGCGCATTTGATCGTGTTTGTGATATGGTTAAGGGTGTTTCCGATATGGGCATGGAAAGCTGTGTGACTTTGGGTATGCTTACAGAAGAGCAGGCTAAAAAATTAGCTGATGCTGGTCTGAAGGCTTATAATCACAATCTCGATACGTCGAGAGAGTTTTACGATAAAGTTGTAACGACTCGTAGCTATGATGATCGCTTAGACACACTTAAAAATGTTGCTAAAGCAGGTATTAATGCATGTTGTGGTGGTATTTTAGGACTTGGTGAAACGGAAGAAGATCGCGTGTCTTTGCTTCACACACTTTGTAACCTTGATCCACAGCCAGAAAGTGTGCCGATCAATATGCTTGTTCCTGTCGAGGGGACGCCTATGGCAAATAATAAGCGTTTGGATATTTTTGAATGGATCAGATGTATTGCTGTTGCGCGTATTTTAATGCCAAAAGCGATGGTGCGTTTATCTGCGGGCCGTTTGGAAATCTCTAAAGAAGCGCAGGCGATGGCGTTTATGGCTGGTGCGAATGCGATCTTTACAGGTGAAAAACTGCTGACAACGGCTAACCCTGAAAAAGATGTTGATTATGAGCTTTTAGGTGAGCTGGGTATTAAACCACGCGCTCCATATAAAGATGAGGAATCTGAGACAGTTAAGGCTGCATAGTTTACGTAATTAATTGTTGATTGGGGTTATTCTTTGTGATACATTAGGCTTTAATAATAAGACTAATGTATAGGGCAGTATGAGTAATAAGTCTAATCTTAAATCGATTCTACATGCTTGGGCAGATGTTAAAGAACATGATGTGATTGGCCGAATCTCTTTTACTAAAGAGGCTTTTGCTAAAAATTTTCCTCGAAATGTCACTGATCTTGCAGGCTTGGTTGAGGAAGCTTTATCTAAAGAAGGTGATATAAAATATATCAGCTTATTAGAAGATAATATTTTAATGGCTTTGCAAGCACTTGAAGAGATGCCGGCAAACTATGTAAATAGTTATTATTCAATAGAAGATTATTCTACGATTTTTAAGGCTTTTTCTACTTTTGATAAGCTGATGCCTGGAGCTTTAGAAGAAATGAACAAGGATATTGATAAGAAATTAGGTTTTTCTTTTAGTTCAAGTTTTGCGACAAGAAAGCCAGACAATCAGAGTACTAAGAATTGCCAAGAGATTTTACCGCCAGAATTGGACACTTAAAAGCGCAGGGGCGTTACCGTCGTTGCTCTATTTCTGATTCTGGGATTGATTTTACATCTAATGATTATCTAGCTTTTGCGCAGCTTCCGATTTTACAAGAGGCTGCGATTTCTTTTTTTCAAGCTGGTGGAGCTGTTGGCTCTGCCGCTTCAAGGCTTTTACGTGGTTATATGGATGAGCATTCCGCGCTTGAAAAATTTGCACAGACCTATTTTAGTGCGCCCTCTGCGTTGTTCTTTATAAGTGGGTTTCAAGCTAATTATACATTACTGACAACAATCGCTGATCGAGGGGATGTTGTTATTTTTGATTCTCTTATACATGCGAGTAGTCGAGATGGTGTTCAAGCCTCATTGGCTAAGCATATTCGCGCCGAGCATAATGACCTTTCCTCATATGAGTTATCGCTCAAAAAGGCCAAAGAGATGGCGCGTGGTCAAATCTATATTGCTGTCGAATCGGTTTATTCTATGGATGGTGATGAAGCACCGTTAGCCGCCCTTTATGAGCTGGCATGCGCATATGATGCGATTCTTATTATTGATGAAGCTCATGGGGTGGGTGTGAGTGGACCTAATGGTAAGGGGTTGTCCGAAAGTCTTGTAGAGCGCGAAGGATATGAGCGTATTATTACGGTCCATACATGTGGTAAAGCGCTGGGCGCAGCTGGTGCGCTGATATGTGGTCGAGAAGATATTATCGATTATATGATTAATGCGGGGCGCGGTTTTATTTATTCTACGGCCTCGATGCCGGTGCAAGCACATATCGTGCGTAAAAGTTTAGAGCTTTTACAAGCTGAACAGGGGATTCAGCAACGCCAAAAATTATCTGTTATCTGTAAGCTTGCTAAGGAGCTCTTGGGTGGTCATGGGACGCATATTGTGCCGGTTATGATTGGTGATGATGCTCAAGCGTTAAGGGTGTCGCAGGCTATGCAGGATAAAGGCTATGATGTGCGTGCTATACGCTATCCAACCGTGCCTAAAGGTAGCGCGCGTTTGCGGGTTTCATTAAATGCAGATTTAAGTGAAGAAGACTTGCGCGGGTTCTGTGAAGCGCTATCATTATTGCTGAAGAGTGAGGCAGCATGAGTCAAAAATATATCATAACAGGTACAGATACTGGTATTGGCAAGACGGCGGTGTCGGCAATGTTAACGCTTGGTTTGGAAGGCTATTATTGGAAGCCGATACAATCGGGTGTTGAGGGCGGTGTTGATACTAAGGCTGTTCAGAAAATGACGCGTTTACCTGCTGAGCGCTTTTTTGAGGAAAGCTATGTTTTGACTGAGGCTTTGTCGCCGCATCGCAGTGCAGAAATTGATGGTATTCATATTGATGTGCAAAATTTAAAACCACCACAATGTGAAGGTACTCTAATTATTGAGGGTGCAGGTGGATTAATGGTGCCTTTGAGCCGTGAAAATTTGCTTATTAATCTTTTTAAATCATGGCAAGAAGAAGAGCGTATTCCTGTGATTTTGGTTGCAAGAACTGGGCTGGGAACGATCAATCATACGCTATTATCATTAGAGGCTTTGTGGAGTCGGGAGATCCCCGTGCATGGCCTTATTTTTGTTGGTGAACAAAATGAAGATAATATACGTACGATAGAGGATTTTTCAGGGGTTAAAACTTTAGGGCGTCTTCCAATTCTTGACAGGCTAGACCAAGACGCGTTAACTAGCGCCTTCAAAAATAATTTTAGTCGAGAAGACTATTAGGAAGCACAAAGCTTCAAGAGTTGATAAGTTGACAGGCTTAAGAGGGAGACAAGCTATGAGTCGTGTGTCGCCATTATGGCATCCGATGACCCAACATAAGACAGCCGGACCTATGATTAATATAGATCGCGCTGAAGGCATTTATCTATATTCAAGAGATTCACGTGACCGTGAGCATGCGATTATTGATGGTATTTCGAGTTGGTGGGTGAATACGCATGGGCATTCTCATCCTAAAATCGTTGAAGCTGTTCAGCAACAAGCTGCCCAATTAGAGCAAGTGATCTTTGCTGGCTTTACGCATGCGCCAGCTGAAAAGCTAACACGCCATTTATTGGCGCATATTCGTTCACAATTTGAAGGTGTGCGTGGGTCACCTCTGGAATTTTGTTTTTATTCTGATAGTGGTTCGACAGCGATTGAAGTCGCGCTTAAAATGGCGATCGGTTATTTTGGTGCGCGTAATGAAAAGCGTACGAAGATTATGGCGCTAGAAGGCGGTTATCATGGCGACACGTTTGGAGCGATGGCTGCTGGAGCACGCGGCGTTTTCACTAAGCCGTTTGAGCATTACTTATTTGAAGTGAATCACATGCCATTTCCTGAGGCGGGTCAAGAATCTAAGGCTTTGTCTCAGTTCGAGCGCTTTTTGAAAGAGCATGGTCATGAGACGGCCGCCTTTGTGTTCGAGCCTCTGGTTCAAGGCTCTGTTGGGATGCGTGTATATTCGCCTATGGTTTTGCAGGAAATGGCAAAAATGTGCCGTGATCATGGTGTGCTTCTTATTGCTGATGAGGTGATGACAGGATTTGGGCGTACAGGCTCTATGTTCGCATGTTCTCAAGCTGGTTTTATGCCAGATATGATGTGTTTATCTAAAGGACTTACTGCCGGCTTCTTGCCAATGGGTGTGACTTTGGCAAACCGTCATATTTACAAGGCGTATTACAGTGAGCGTAAAGAAGACATGTTTATGCATTCAACGTCATTCACTGGTAATGCGCTGGCATGTGCGGCTGCTTTAGCTAATTTGCAAATCTGGGAAGATGAGCCGGTCATGGAGCGGGTTGAAATGATTGAGTCATGTCATCGCCGCGCTGCTGGTTGGTTTGGTGCGCGCCCAGATGTGAAGGATGTGCGTGTTAAAGGCTCTATCTTTGCGGTTGAAATTGCAGTTGATATTGAAGCAGATCAGCAGGGCTATCTCTCGAATATGGCGCAGCCTTTATACGACTTTATGCTCTCTCATGATATCTTACTACGCCCTATGGGGAATGTGGTTTATATCTTGCCGCCATATTGTATTAAGTCTGAAGAGCTGGATCATATTTATGAGACGCTTTGGAAAGGGCTTGATATGTTACGTGATATGAGAGAAGCGCAAGAAGATGGTCATAAGAAAAACCGTGAAGCGCGTATTTATGATCAGCGTAATGCCGCTTAATTTTTCATTTTGTGAGAGGCTTTGATCTATATGGTGCTGAGTGTACGTTTAGCAAGTATAGAAGATCTTGATGCGCTTGTTCGTATTGAAATGGCTGCTTTTGATCCTTCTATATATCCACCGATGAGCCGGCGTAGCTTTATGCACATGATTACAAGAGGGCATGGTGCTGTTTTAATAGCTGAAGAAGATGGAGAGGCGTTAGGGCATGCGGTGTTATTCTTTCGCAAAACATCTCGTAAATCTAGGCTATATTCGATTGCGGTTGATCCTGCTTATCAGGGCGGGGCTGTAGGAAAAATGCTTTTTGATAGGGCGGAGTCTTATTCTCAAGAACTTGGTTATCTAGGTATGGCATTAGAAATACGTTTAGATAATGAAAAACATAAAAATCGTTATATGCAACGGGGCTATAAAATATTATGCTCTTTGCCAGATTACTATCCGGATGGCTCAGATGGTCTGAAGCTCTATAAGGATTTTTAATTCTTTTGTTTGGGTGAGGCGCTAGAAAAATATGGGCGCTGTTAAATATATAGTCGTTACGGATAAGCCTAAGATGATAAAGGTGCAAGATGATCGCTTGGTCATAAGCGCTCAGGATTTTATCAATAAGGGTGATTCTTATATACGAAAAGGCTCTAAGGTTCAGCCTAAAGTTATCAATCTCTCTAATCATTATGATTATTTAAGTAAGGGCTATTATGTGTCTTTGCTTGCGGAAGCGCGTGGTATGCCTTGTGTACCTAATGTCAGTCACATTGTTTCAGTTAATTGGAAAAGAAACTATGATTATGCTTTGCCAGAGCTGACGGCTTTGCTGCTCAAGAATTTTGATGAACCAGTTTCTGAGCCTTTATCTCGAAGCTATACGACCTATTTTGGACGACATAATAACCCCAAGTTAGAGCCATTAACGCGGCGTTTATTTGATTTGTTTCGTTTTCCCATCATCTCTTTTGATGTGAAGGTTTCCTCTAAAGGTGGGTGGGTGATTGATAAAGTTGAGACGCCCTCTTTTACGGCCTTGCCTGAAATTTGTATGGGGGCTTTTGCTGAGGCGCTTGATAAATTTACAGGCTCTGCATGGCAAAAAGATGCAAAGAAAAAGGCTGAGCGTTATTGGATTGCTATTTTGCATGATCCAGAGGAGGCGTATGCCCCTTCCGATAAGGCCGCATTGAAGAAGTTTATTTCTATAGGTAAGAAAATGGGGCTTTGGGTGGAGCTAATTACACGCGCTGATTATGCTTCTTTGCTTGAGTATGATGCGTTGCTCATACGTGAAACAACCGCGATTAATAATCATACTTATCGTTTTGCGAACAAGGCTGAGAGTGAGGATATTCCGTGTATAGACGATACACGTTCGATTATACGATGCTGTAATAAAGTGTATTTAAAAGAGCTGATGGATACGCATGGTGTCGCTACGCCTAAGACAGTTATTTTAGATCGAAAGGCTTTAGCAAAAATTGGTGAAATGCCAATTGAATACCCAGCGGTTTTAAAAATTCCTGATGGTTCTTTTTCACGAGGCGTTAAAAAAGTAAAGAACCCTGATGAGTTAGAGTTTCAAGCGTCTGAGATGTTGAGGAAATCTGAGATTATCCTGTGTCAGGAATTCTTAGAATCGCAATTTGACTGGCGTATAGGTGTGATTAATAATGAGATCATCTTCGCTATTAAATATTATATGGCGAAGGGGCACTGGCAAATTTATAATCATGATGCAAAATCGAAAGGGCAGGTTTCAGGTGCGCATGAATGTGTGGCTATAGAAGATATTCCTGAAGATGTGAGCTCTATTGCTCTTAAAGCTACAAAGCTTATTGGTGACGGACTTTATGGTGTTGACTTGAAACAATGTGCTGACGGGCGTGTGGTTGTGATTGAGGTGAATGATAACCCGAATATTGACCACGGAATCGAAGATAGTTTAATAGGTGATGAATTATATAAGAAAATCCTTGAGCATCTTGTGCGTATGATTGAGGCATAGATTGTGAAAGCATTATGCAATCTAGCTTTGGATAAAGCTGTTAAAGCATTGTTTTTAGGCTTTTCCATGGCATATAGCTGTGCTAGTTTTTGATTCTCACTAAGATATATATAGAGACGGAAAGAGTACCGCTATGAAACTGAGCATCGAGCGCGCAGCGCTATTAAGATCATTAAGTCACGTCCAAAGTGTTGTGGAGCGTCGTAATACGATCCCCATTTTATCGAATGTAAAGATGGTTGCAGAAGATGGTGTTTTGACAATGAGCGCCACTGACATGGATATGGAGATCAACGAATCTGTAGCGGCGAATGTTTCTGATGCAGGCGCGACGACTGCGCCAGCGCATACTTTGCATGATATTGTTCGTAAACTTCCTGATGGTAGCGATGTTGAGCTTTCTCTTAATGGTGAAGGTACACAGATGACTGTTAAAGCTGGACGTTCACAATTTAAACTGAGCTGTTTGCCAGTGGCTGATTTCCCAGAAATTGCGGCGGCTGATTTGCCAGTGTCTTTTGCTTTGCCTGCGGCTGATTTACGTGCGCTTATTGATCGTACGAAATTCGCGATGAGCACTGAAGAAACACGTTATTACCTTAATGGTATTTACCTGCATGAAGCAGATAATGACGGTGTGAAAGTTTTGCGCGCTGTGGCAACAGATGGTCACCGTTTAGCACGTTTTGAAATGCCTTTGCCTGAAGGTGCGGCAGAGATGAGCGGCATTATTATTCCTCGTAAATTAATCGGCGAACTTCGTAAGCTTGTTGATGAGGCAGCGGATACAATTGCGATTAGCTTATCAGAGAGTAAGATTTGCTTTGCTTTTGATCATGTAGTTCTCACTTCAAAATTGATTGATGGTACATTCCCTGATTATCAGCGCGTTATCCCTCAAGGTAATGACAAGATTGTTGAAGTAGATGCAAAAATGCTTACCTCTGCTGTTGACCGTGTTTCAACAATTTCAGATGGTAAATCTCGCGCTGTTAAAATTGCTCTCCATGGTAAGCAGATGACAATTTCTGCAAGTTCTGCTGAAGCGGGGAGCGCGACTGAAGAAGTTGAAGTGAATGGCGAGACTGATATTGAGATCGGTTTTAACGCTCGTTATTTGCTTGATATTACTTCACAGATTGAAGGTGAAGGCTGCCGTTTTACTTTGGCGGATGCTGCAAGCCCTACGATCATTCAGGATAATAGTGACCCAAGCGCACTCTATGTTCTGATGCCATTGCGGGTTTAACTACACTTCAGTACGGATTTCTCATGAAAGAGGGGCTTATTATTGCGATCATTTTGGTGGTCGCATTTGGCTACCCGCATGTTAAATCATACATCGCAAACAAAAATGCCCTAGAAAATAGAGTTTATAGCGATGAATATTTTATCGTTGAAGAACCTGCATTGGTTGAGATATCACCGCGGA
>NZAJ01000088.1 GCA_002687495.1 Micavibrio sp.
ATAATTTGAAATAATGCAAAAATTGAGCGCGCTTGCGAGGCGTTACGTTTATCCTTTTCATGGTGCTGATACTCTCTTACAAAGCGATAAAAGAAAAGACCTGCAATGAATATCAGAGCAATAAATACAATGAGCAAAGCCATAAAAGAGTCTCTGATTTCAAGCTTTGCCTGTAGCATTGCCGGTAAAAGAGCAGCCAGTAATAAACCGCATAAACCAAAGCCTTCGCGCCAAGATGAAATACGGGCTCTTTGCTGATATGTGTTTTTCCAAAAGCCACCCATCATATTAATCAGGATCGTGACTATGCTAAATCCGGCCGTGGCATATAGCATAAAAATACTAAACCATACGATTGCTATTGTGGTTGTTGGAGGGCCGGCTAATAGCCCCGTCATTCCCGTCACGAGTAAGGCTATGCCGATACATAACAGCAATATGTTTTTCTTTGTGGCTTTATCTGCAATATAACCAATGAATGGGTCTTGTACTGCGTCAAATATTCTAATCAATAATAGCGCTATACCGAGCGCACCGACACTTAATCCAAATTGGGTGCTGTATAAATCAGGAATATGAATATAAAGGGGTAAACCTGCGAATGAGAGAGGCAAAGCTATAAATGCATAATTGAACAGAGCTTTTTTATTGAGCGCTTCCTCATTCATGACTCCCCCAATAGCTTCGCTCTTAATGCGGGTGCGCTTGTTTGCTTACCTAGCCAAATATTGAAGAAATGTTTACCGAATTCAGCAGTGTTAATACGTCCAATCTCTTGATCACCGTTAAAAAAGACAGTTTCACCACTTTTCGTGTATATACCTGTCAGTGATGTTTGCTCTTCAACATCAGGGAAAATATTTTTAAGTTGTGCATGCCAATCTGCTAGTTTCACCTCATCTAAGAATCCTTGATCTCGTATTTCTTCAACTGATTTATCAGCGATTTTTTCGCCCGGGATATGTCTTAGATATGTGAGTTCTAAAGCGAAAGGCTTGTTTTCATTGAATTGCCCTTGAGGGGCGTACAAGGCCGCATCATAGACATCCCATATCATAACGCTTAAACGGCCCGCGCCGACTTTTTCCGCTTCAGGGACATATTGTGATATATATTCAGAGGCATTGGCCGGCGTAATCCCGATCAAAGCATATAGGCACGCAATGCGAACAATATTACGCATGGCTAAGCTCCACTTGCATAACATTTGTACGATTTGCTCTAAAGCCTGCTATGCAGCCCGCGAGATAAAAGCGCCATAACCTAATGAAACCTTCATCAAAGCCCATGGCGCGGACTCTATCTCTATTCATATCAAAGGCCACCAGCCATTCTTCAAGTGTACGTGCGTAATCTTGACCGAAGAAATAGCTATTATCACAGCGTAAACCCGCTTTGGCAGCTTCTTCTTTAAAACGTGAAGGACTTGGAAGCATACCACCTGGGAAAATAAAACTGCGTATAAAATCTCCACCTTTACGATAGCGTGGGAAATCTCTTTCATTCATTGTAATTGTTTGAATAACAGCTTTACCGTTTTGCTTAAGAAGAGCGGAAATTTTTTCAAAGTACGTACTCCAGAACTTTTCACCAACCGCCTCGAACATCTCAATAGACACGATGTGATCAAACTTACCTTCTTGATGGCGGTAATCTTCTAGTGCGATTTGTGCATTTTTACCGAGCCTTTGCTGCGCATAGGCATGTTGTTCATCGGATAACGTTATCCCCTTGATATTAAAATCGCCTTTTTCTATTGCGCGTTCAGCAAAACCGCCCCAACCGCATCCGACTTCGAGGATATTTCCTTTAGGGGCACTCAGGCATTCTACAATTCGGTCATATTTATTGTGTTGAGCTTGAACGAGCCCTTCCTTTTCACCTTTATAAATAGCCGCTGAATAGGTCATTGTCGGATCAAGCCACAATTTATAAAATTCATTGCCTAAATCATAATGAGCGTGAATATTTTTACGGCTACCTTTTAAGGTATTTAGGCGTAATAGATATGAAAGCATTGAGGCCGTGCGAGAAAATTTACTCCCCGCTATCACCTGATCCAGCGCATTTCGATTGACCAAGCCCAAGGTTGTTAAACCTACTAGATTATCTGTGTCCCATTTTCCTGAACGATAATCTTCAGCAAAGCCGATATCGCCTCGCTGTATCATATTAGGTACGACGTCCCAATCTTTGAGCTCAATACGGGCTGTTTCGCCGCTACTCTTTCCTTCGAACGTGCGGCTTTGCCCGTCCGGCGTGATAACGGTTAACTGACCAGATTCAATTGTATCTAGTCTTTTAAAGAGCTGATCTGTTGCAAGTTTAGCGTACATAACTTTACCTTAAAACATTCATCATAAAATTGGGCTTACATAAAGATTACAAATTCGTAACATTATGCGTGGTTGATATTTTTTTGGCTCTCTGCTTTGGTTTGGGGATATATTTTATACCTTTCAAAATGATTTTTAGAGCCTGCCAGTGTATGAGGGTTATCGCTTTTACTGTCACGAGTGGGTATGTCCAAAACGCTTTTCTTAGCGTATTTTTATTCATCGCAGCCATCTGCCCGCTTAATGCTGTTACAAGCTGCTTTTGTCCATTGGCGGCATGGTAATTAATCCATAGACCGCAGCGTGTATTTGTTACATCAAAGCGAAATTCATAATGGCCTTCACGCGGTAAAAATGGTGAAACATGAAAGAGTTTTTCACCTTTTAAAATATCATCGCTTTTAATGGGTTTATGATCTGGATGCGCACAAAGATATGTATGTGTTTGGCCAAATGTATTATTTACCTCACACAGTACAGCGCGCACCTGCCCTTGCTTATCATGGCATAGCCAAAAACTGACTGGATTAAAAACATAGCCCAATATGCGCGGCATAGAGATAAGCACGATTTCTCCATCTGCTTCTTGTATTTTGGCTTTTTCTAAAATATTGCGTACCCAGCTCTCTAGCTCACTGCCATCACGTGCCCCATGATCAGCATCATGAAAACTTAATAGAGCGCGTTTATTGACTGGAAGGGAGGAATTTTTATATTTTGAAAGCGGTAAGGCTAGATAATAAATGCCATAATTAAAAGCATTCACTTTTGGAAATAAGCGTTTGTGCATCACTCGGCCAAACATTATTGATGGCTCTATTCCCATGGAATGGATACCCCCATTTTCTTGGCTATATTGACTGCGCTTAAAAGCCCATCTTCATGAAAACCATAGCGCTGATATGCGCCGCAAAACCATAGGCCTTTATCGCCTTGAAGCGCTTGAATTCGCTCTTGCGCTTGAATAGCCTTGAGATCAAAAACGGGATGGCTAAAAATATGCTCATCATAAATCATCTCTTGAGTTGGGCGGCGCTCTGGGTTGAGTGTTATAATCACAGGCGTATCTGTATTTAAAGGTTGAAGATTATTCATCCAATAGCTTAAAGCGACTGCTGGATTTTTGTCCTGCTTTTTCTCTGAGAGATAAATCCAGCTTGCCCATGTTTTCTTATTTTTTGGCATAAAGCTCTGATCGCTATGCAAGATGACTGTGTTTTCTTGATAGGAAAATGCGCCAATTACATCTTGCTGCTCAGCCGAGAGATCATCACAGATTTTTATTGCTTCATCGGCATGACAGGCGAAAATGACTTGATCATAGATATCAACTCGGCCATTAGAGTCTGTAACTTCCCAAGAGCCATTATGCTGCGCAACTTTTGTAGCCGCACAGTTCATATTGATTTTGTCCCTAAAGCTCTCCGTTAATCTTTTGACATACTCTTGGGAGCCGCCTTCAACTGTATACCATTGCGGCCTGTTATTAATGCTGAGCAGTCCATGATTTTTGAAAAAACGTAAAAACGTACGTGCGGGGAAGGCCATGATTGTTTCAAGTGGACAGCTCCATATTGCCGCGCCCATGGCTAGGAGATAATAATCTTTAAACCATGCGCCCATCTTTAACTCTTGTAAGCATTGCCCCAGTGTTATCGCAGGGTCTTTTTCAATATAGGCTAGCGCTTGCTTATTGAATTTAGTGATATCGCGCAACATCCTCCAATAGGCTGGTCTTACGAGATTTCTGAGCGCAAATAGATCATTAGAGGAATATTCTAACCAGCCTTTATCGACACTCACGCCAAAAGACATATTGCTTTTCACATATGGGACTTTCAGCTCTTTAAATAGCCCCAATAGGTTGGGATAATTCCAGTTATTAAACACGATAAAGCCCGTATCAACGGCAACATCTTGTCCATGCACATTAATTTTTTTTGTGCGGCTATGACCGCCAATATAAGTATTTTTTTCAAAAAGGGTTATATCGTGATGATTTTGGAGCAAATAGGCTGCGCCAAGACCTGATATACCTGTTCCTATAATAGCAATTTTCATTCAAACATTATTCATGATGTGAGCTTACAAAGCTATGGGCGCAAGATTACAATTGTGTAATAATTTGAAAATTCTCATTCATATTGCGCGCTTCAACGCTCCCGCCATGTAGCTTAACAACGGCATCTACTAAGCTCAAACCTAGCCCTGATCCTTGCTGAGAACGACTTTTATCCGCGCGATAAAAACGATCAAAAATTTTAGGCAAGTCCTCATCTAAAACACATACACCGCTATTCTCGATCATGATTTCTATAGCCTCATCATGTTTATGGAGCTTGATATTAATATGGCTTTTTTCTGAACCATATTTAATCGCATTATCAATGATGTTCGCAAAAGCTTGAAAGATAAGATCTCGATCGCAGACACGCTGAGCAGGCTGGATATCTTTATTTATAACGATGTTTTTCTCTTCCGCTAACGGTTCATAGAATTCGATCACATCGTGAAGCACTTTATCTATATCTTGTCTCTCAAAGCGTGAGCGTTGCTGCTCTGTTTCTATGCGTGAAATTCTCAATAACGCATTGAATGTTTGTAAAATATGATCTGCTTCATCGAGTAATTTTGAGTATTCTTGATGCTCTGGTTGCTTTTTTTGCAGCATATCAATATGCCCGCGCATTCGTGTCAGAGGGGTTCTTAAATCATGAGCGATATTATCAGATACTTGTCGCACCCCTTGCATGAGCTGTTCTATACGATCGAACAGCAAGTTCAAGACGATCGCAACATTGCTTAAATCGTCCCAGCGCGCGCTTATATTTACACGGCGCGATAGGTCTCCTGTGCGTATAATTTCATATGCGGTTTCGGCAATGTCATTTGTCCCTTTCACCACAAAAATGCTGATAATATAGCTCACAAAAACAACGATCATCACAAAGGCTATACTGGCGATACCGATCCATTGCATGAAATCAAAGTCATCCGCCATATCTGTAATATCTGTGGCGATCAGCACTTTTCCTAAATCTGCAAAATTATGAATGCGCGCAGCATAGCGTTTTTCAGTTTGCGGCATTTCAAACAAGAGCAAGCCTTCGGCCAGGACTTTGCTTGGCTTTGGAAAGTCACTTGGTAAAAGCGCATCTTCATTCAGCTGAATATAGATTTTACTTTGATCCATATCGGGCAGCTGGCCGAGCGCTTGAATATATTTTACTTCTGAATCGATAACGGCCTGCGCGCCGTGAACGAGGTGCCCTTTTGCAAAGTAATTAATGAAATAGCCTAAGCTTAAAGCGACAGCGCCGCATAAAATCGTAAATAAAAGCGCCATCATAAAGCTAGAGCTTTTCGCATAGCGACGGCGTTTAGTCTTCAATGATATATCCTGCACCACGAACTGTCCTTATTATCGGGCTATCAAAACCCTTATCTATTTTCGCGCGCAAGCGGCTAATATGCACATCGATCACATTCGTTTGCGGGTCGAAATGATAATCCCAAACATTTTCAAGCAACATGGTTCTGGTTACCACTTGCCCTTTATTTTTGAGCATATATTCCAGCAATGCAAACTCACGTGATTGCAAATCGATGAGCTGTCCTTGGCGCTTAACACGGCGTGCTAGTAAATCCATTTCTAAATCTGCTGCGAGCATTTTAGTTTCAGAAGCGGATGATATATCTTGTCCGCTGCGCCGTGCAAGAATTTCAATCCGTGCGATCAGCTCTGCAAATGCAAACGGTTTGACCAGATAGTCATCGCCGCCAGAGCGCAAGCCTTTAACCCGATCATCAACCTCACCCAATGCGCTTAGAATCAAGGCGGGCGTTGTATTTCCGGCGCCGCGTACCGACTTTATAATGGTGAGTCCATCCATCTCCGGCAGCATGCGGTCAACAATCATAGCGTCATATTTTTCTGTTGTTGCCAAGAAAAGACCGTCTTTACCATTATCGGCGTGATCAACAATATGTCCGGCTTCTTTCATGCCTTTGCTAATATAGCTCGCTACCTCTGCATCATCTTCAATGAGCAATAATTTCATGATCTTTGATCGCCTCGCCTTATCTCACTGCCTAGCAGCGTTGAGGTTACATGATCATAGCAGTTTTGCCTATACATGAATTCAGTGACCAAGCTCGTGCTGCTAGCCAAAACAGAGCCACCTGCGCCCCATTATCGCTAACGGGTAGATCACTTACAAAATTTTCAAGCTCGTTAAGGTGTCTATAACACCTTTAGCATTACCATTAGAAATTGCTGTTTGAATGGCGCTTAATGCGGTTTGTTTGTCCATGATCTACCTCTTGATATCCGGGCCGAATGTGACAGTTGAAATGCCATCCCAATCTAGCTTAGCATCGTATCTGTACTCAATTAGAGCCTCCTTCATGAGTTGCATCACTTCTTGCCTCTGTGGCTTAAGCGAGTCTGGCATTCTGAAACAATGGATCAACCAATCTATACGCATGGGTATATGATTTTGTATCTCTGACGTTTTTCCAAAAGCTTCAACTTCAACAATTTTCCCGTTAATACTGAGTTCAAAAACATCGACACCACGCCCAACGCCACGTACACGCTTTAAACTTATGTCGCGATCATCATCACGTATTTCGAAATTATTGATTGTATCCACTGACCTATAAACCATAGACATACTCCTCATCTTTGAAAGCCAACATAAATGGCTTATTAGCATTCATCATATTTTCAAAAAAAAGTGAACTCGGCGGCATCAAAGTCCGCCATGCTATTCAGCACTGACAAAAATCCATTCCCCACGCAGGCGTTCTCCATCTATTCTTGCTATAGCGATTTAATCTCGCCTTGCAGCGTTGAGGTTACATGATCATAGCAGATTTACCTATGAGCGATTTAGATTCTCTTATTATATTCTGCAATTCTATCTAAAAGTTGTAATTCAAACTCTGCCTTCATAGACACAGTTAAGTACGTGACGTAAGAAACGACATTCGCCAGCAGCACAAACATGAAATTGTAAAAAACGCTATCCTGATAAGGATAAATTAAAAATTCAGGCAATACGGCCAACATAAACAATGCAAAAAAGCATATAAAAATGCATGTCAATTCGGCCGATCTTCTATAACCACGCCCTACCTTTAGTAAAAAAGCCGAAAAACCAGCGGGTAGCTTTGTATAACTTCTACCTAAAGTGCTCAAAGCAAAACTCATAGAATTGAGAACAGCTTGACCAATTACGATCACCCGTAAATTTGATATCGGGGCTTCACTTGCATGATCATAGCTACCGCCCAAAACAACAGAAAAGGCACCATAAAAAAAACTACTTGTATCAAGTCCTGAATTCAAAATACCTAGATAGATAAAAATGATTACCACAAAAAACGGTAAGCTGGCGATTGCTATCATTTCAAGGCTAATCATAAGAAAAGATTTGGGTATAAAAAAATCTTTATCGTCAGTTTCTGACTCCTCATGACTTTTGTAAAAACTCACAAAACTAGAACGTAGGAATAAAGATAACAGTAACGCAAAAATCAAACTCCAAGCCGTTACAAAACCAAACATAAAAGCCGGGATAAAAAGAAGGGCGAAGCCGAAAGCCACCACCCGCAAAGCTGTGA
>NZAJ01000089.1 GCA_002687495.1 Micavibrio sp.
CGAGAAAAGTTTATTAATGTCGCTATGCGCAATATTGCATAAATCTTCGCCATTTAAGACAATATCTCCATCATTAGGCACCCAAAATTTAAATATTAGATCAATAATCGTACTTTTACCCGCACCAGACGGCCCTAAAATGCATATTTTTTGATTTTCTTTTAATTTAAAGCTTAAATTTTTAAAAATCGGCGCATTATCTTGATTATATTTAAAGTGTACGTTTCTAAATTCTAAAGAAAACTCACTATTTAAGATATCATTTGTATCATTTAACGGTGATACAGGCTTATCCACTATTTCGAATATACGCTTAGCAGCTCTTATAACACGTCCGAGCCCCTGAAAAGCGGCTGAAATACCACCTACACTTTCTATTGCAGCAAAAATTAATAGCGCCAACATCACAAGATTGGCTTTAGAGAGCGTTTCGGCTTCGACATTCGGCGCCATAAGATAAATCGTTGCGATTACAGCAAAGCCACAGAGTAAAATCACCGCATTTTGTGCATGATTTGCATATGCGCCTACTCTGTTTTGCATCTCTTCCAGCTTGTTAGAGAGTGTTTCATAATTATTTTCAGAACTTTGCGCCACATGCTCATAAACTAGAAGCTCCCCCGCCCCTTGTAACTCCTCAGCAAGTTGCGCGCGCATTTGCGCTGCATCTGTGATAAAAGCACCTTCATGCTGATATGTTTTTTTAAAAACCCAGAGCGGCAAAATTATAATCGTGATGGCAAAAAGAGCAAAAACAAGTACTGCGAGCTTAAGGCTATAAAAACTTACAGCAAGAGTAATACAGATACCGCTTAATACGGCCACGGATATTGGCACGATAAAGCCAAGATAAAAGCGTTCTAATGTGTCAATATCGGCACGTACACGGCTTAACATATCTCCACCACGTGCACGTCCTAATACTGCAGGAAAATGTGGCTCTAACGCACTATAGAACCATAGCCTAAGCCTTGAGATAATTCTAAAGGTTGCTTCATGCGTAAGAAGACGTTCACCGTAGCGCCCACCTGTACGTACGATTGCACAGGCTCGTATAATCGCTGCTGGCGTAAAGTAATTAATTGCAGCGCCGCCAACCCCAGCAAGTCCCATCGCTGTAATAAACCAGCCAGAGGCGCCCATAAGCAATATATTAGCTAGTGCTGAGAAAAGGGCGACAAGAATGCCAATTATAATCCATGCTCTATAGCGATCAAATAATTTGAGTAAGCGCATTAATTCATTCATTTAGAGCGCTCCTTCATATCTACATCTTGTAGCTCATATTCTATAAGCGCTTTATATTCTGCGCTTTGCTTTATAAGGTCATCATGTTTAGCGTTATGAATTATGCTTCCATGATCCATATATATAATTTGGTCTGCCTTTTGAATTGTTTGCAGTCTATGCGCTATGGTTATGCAGGTTTTGCCTCGGCTTAGCTCATCTATTGAGCTTTGAATAAGCTCTTCAGTTTCTCTATCTAATGAGGCCGTTGGCTCGTCCATCAAGATAATAGGGGCATCTCGCAAGAATGCACGGGCGATTGCAATACGCTGAAGCTGACCACCAGATATACCATAGCCACGCTCCCCTATTTCTGTTCCATAGCCCTTCGGTAAGCTGCTAATAAAATCATGAATTTTGAGCTTTTTACACACACTCCACACATCAGCATCGCTTGCAGCTGCGTTACCCATGCGAATATTATCCATCACAGTGCCATAAAACAGCGTGGGGTTTTGAGAAATCCATGAAATTTGATGGCGCCATTGTACTGGATCAAGGTCCTTAATATTTACATCGCCGATATGTATCTCTCCACTTTCTGGCTCGATAAATCTCAATATAAGCGAGAGAATTGTACTCTTACCAGCGCCAGATGGGCCAATAAGCGCGATATGTGTGTTAGGCTTAATTGTAATGTTTATATGACTTAAAGCCTGCTTATCTTCAATATCATCAGCTCTTTTTTGGCTTTGATGATCATAGCGACAGGTAATATTTTCAAACTTAATGACAGCCTTCGATAAGTTGGGCACATAGATCGTTTTATCACATGGCTCAATGGCTTTTGCCTGATCAATGTCACATAAGATATCAGCAGCGCCTATAGACTCCATTCTTGCATGATAAGCCGTTCCCATCTTTCTAAGGGGCGCATAAAATTCAGGCGCCAGAAGGAGAATAAAAAATCCTGTGAAGAAATCAATCTCAGCCCACATCAGCCTAAAGCCTATAATGACTGCCACAAGAGCAATACTAACTGTTGAGAAGAATTCCAAAGTTACAGACGAGAGGAAAGCGATCCTCAAAACTCCCATTGTTTCGCGGCGATATATTTCTGAGCTTTTCTCTAATTCTTTGGTTTCACGCTTTACCGCGCCAAACATTTTCAAAGTGCTTAGCCCTTGTATAGAATCTAGAAAGTGATTGCTCATACGGTTGAGCTTTTCCCACTGGGTTTGGTTTTTCTTCTCAGCACCCTTCCCGATTAATATCATAAAAACAGGTATAAGCGGCGCAGTTATAAGCATTATGAGTCCTGACAACCAATCTAATGGAAATACAACCACCAAAATACAAAGTGGCACAACACTCATCATAGCTTTTGCTGGCAGATATATCTGATAATATTTTGAGATTGTATCTATGCCATCAGTTAGTCCCGATAAAAGCGCGGCACTTCCTTTTTGTGCTATATAGACAGGCCCAAGCTTTCTAAGTTTTTCTCGTAACGATAAACGGAGCTGCTTTTGAATATGACTAGCAGCTTTGAGGGCAAAATTATCGCTCATGAGCTGAAAGAGATACCTAAAGAGAAAAACCGCTCCTAGAGCCAATAGATAAGGCGTTATTTGAAGCGGTTTTATATCTTTAAACGCTAAGCCATCAATAATATATGCCAATAAATAAGCTTGGAATATAACGGCTATACCGGCGATATATGCGATATAGATTGATGCTTTAAGGGGTTTTGCGGATAGGCTCTTTTGCTGCTTAAGAAATTGTTCCGGCTCAAGAGTTTTCATCCTTAGTATCTGCTTCCTTAAAGTTTTCGTCAGCTTCGTACCACATTACATTAATAATGCCAATGGCCAGAGCAGCAGTTAAGCCTAATATCCAAGTAAAGTACCACATAATTTTATCTCCTTATTTCGCCTTAATATGCCATATGAGCGCGGCGCTCGATTTCCTCAACAGTGACTTTGCCCCACATGCGTGTGTAGCACCACAATGTGTAGAGCAGCACTATTGGCAAGAAGATCACCACAGCCCAGAACATGATTGTTAGGGTCAAATGAGACGATGATGCATCCCACAAGGTCAAGCTAGAATCCGGCTTTAAGCTTGATGGCATAATGAACGGGAACATTGACAGACCAGCAGTTGCAATAATACCCGCCATAGCAAGAGAGCTTGTCACGAAAGCAAATCCAGCACGACCAGCACGGCTCAAAAGAACCGTAATTGCAACACCAAAAATACCAGCTATCGGCGCTACTATGGCTACAGGATAGTTACTATAAATATCGAGCCATGCGCCTGGCGCGACTTCAACTTGCTTCGCCAATGGGTTTGGCAATGCATCTAGCGCAGGCTGTGTTATAACGCGATAACCATCAATGCCGTACGCCACCCAAACGCCACCAAGAATAAAGCCGATAAGGGTAATAAAGCCCATTATTGTCACAGCTTTTTTCGAACGTGTTGCAACCTCGCCTTCTGTTCTAAGCTGTAACCATACACCGCCATGCATTGTAAGCATCGCAAAACTGATTACTCCACAAAGTAGTGCAAATGGGTTTAGTAATGGTAATAAAGCCATTAAGAGTGAGCCTTGATAATGAGGTTTTAGGAACTCATCTAAATAGAATGGTACGCCTTGCAAAAGATTACCAAAAGCCACACCAAAGATAAGTGATGGGATCGCGCCGCCTGCGAAAAGGCCCCAGTCCCATGCTTTACGCCATTTTGGACTTTCTATTTTTGAGCGATAGTCAAAGCCTACAGGACGGAAGAATAATGCAAAAAGAACCAAAAGCATCGCCATGTAAAACCCAGAGAATGCTGCGGCATAGGCTGCAGGCCAAGCTGCGAAAATTGCACCGCCAGCAGTGATAAACCAAACTTGGTTACCATCCCAGTGCGGCCCAACCACGTTGATAACGACGCGGCGCTCTTCATCTTTTTTACCAACGAAAGGAAGTAAGTTCCCCGCGCCCATATCCATGCCATCTGTAATTGCGAAGCCGATAAGAAGAGTTCCGACTAACGCCCACCAAATAAACTTTAAGATCTCATAATCCAGTATCATTTGTATTCTCCTTATCCTTATTCAGCGGCCTGTGGCGCTGTGTTATGAGTTTCATGATAATATTTACCAGTATGAAGAGAGCTAGGCCCTAGACGTGCAAATTTGAACATCAGGAACATCTCAATAATCAGCAAGATTGTGTAGAAGAGGACAAACCCAACCAAGCTGAATATCAAATCACCTGTTGTTAAGCTCGAAGTTGCCAAGAATGTTGGCAGCACTTCTGCGATAGCCCATGGTTGACGGCCATATTCCGCAACTACCCAGCCAAGCTCTGCAGCAATCCAAGGCACAGGAATACTGTAAAGGAAAAGCCTTAGTAGCCATTTCTTTTCCGCCAGTGTACGTTTCATATTGAAGTAGAAACCAGCAAGGATGAGAGCCAACATATAGACGCCACATGCTACCATTATACGGAAGCTCCAAAATAGTGGCGCTGAAGGTGGCACAGAATCCCTAGCAGCTTGTTTTATCTGCTCTTCTGTTGCATCTGCAGGGTTCTCAACATAGCGTTTTAGCAATAAACCAAAACCTAAATCTTGTTTTACATCTTCGAATGCGGCTTTTGTTGCTTCTGATGTATCACCTGAGCGAAGCTTTAAAAGCAAGTTATGTGCGATAATACCGTTACGTACGCGCACTTCACTCTCAGCAACGATGTCATGAATACCTTTAACTTCTTCATTGACAGAGCGCGTTGCTATCAAGCCTAGAGCATATGGTATTTTCACCGCATATTCAGTTTCCATTTTTTCATCATTAGGCATGCCAACAAGTGTAAAAGCCGCTGGTGCTTCTTCTGTATGATACTCACCTTCGATTGCCGCTAATTTAGCCTCTTGAGCATGGCCAAGCGTATATCCGCTTTCATCACCAAGTACGATCACACAAAGAACCGCGGCTAAGCCAAAGCCACACCCCACAGAAAAGGAACGTTTTGCAAAGCCAAGATCACGCCCTTTTAGCATGTAATAGCTGCTGATCCCCATCACAAACATTGAAGCGGTAACATAGCCAGCAGAAACTGTATGGATGAATTTTGCTTGCGCAACTGGTGAGAAGACAACTGCTGCGAAATCCACCATCTCCATACGCATTGTTTCGGCAGAAAACTCAGCGCCGATCGGGAGCTGCATCCAACCATTAGCAACCAAAATCCATAAGGCTGATAGGTTTGATCCTAAAGCTGTTAGAAATGTCACCATAAGGTGCTGCGTTTTTGACAGTCTTTCCCACCCTAAGAAAAACAAACCAACGAATGTTGATTCTAGGAAGAAAGCCATAAGCCCTTCAATCGCCAGCGGCGCACCAAACACGTCACCAACATAATGTGAATAATATGACCAGTTCGTTCCGAACTCAAACTCCATTGTCAGACCAGTGGTCACACCAATCGCAAAATTGATACCAAAAAGCTTACCCCAGAACTTTGTCATGTCACGGTAAATCTCTTTACCAGTAATCACATAGGTGGATTCCATGATAACAAGTATCCATGTCAAACCGAGTGTTAAGGGTACAAAAAGAAAATGGTATAAAGCCGTGGTAGCAAATTGTAACCGCGACAAATCGACGAAGAGTTGATCAATCATTTGTTATAAGTCCTTGTGAGTGTCAATAGGCAACCTAATTAGTGCTATACCCATATAACAACTCACACAAGGCTTACTTGATAAAAATCAAATATAATAAAAAAACTGGTAATGTACTTAGCTAGAGGTGCTATTTTTTCTCATCATCTTTGATGTCATTTAAAATATCTAGATAATCTTGAGGTATGTCACCGCGGGCTATTCTCTCTTTCATAGCCTGTCTTGCTATAAACTCTTCATCAGCTTCAGAGGATGGCTTCTTTCCGAGTGACCAAAGTAATTTATCGCGTTCTTTTCCCATGATTTCACCCCGTATAATTAAGACATGCTCATAGCATTACTATTGATATTTTCACGCTGCATAGTTGTTGTGTCAAGATCACTCTTCACAGCATTCTCATTGGTTACGTCATCCTGTTTAGGTTTATGCGCTTCTATTTGTGCTTTTAAGGCCTCTTCACCGATTGCTTCGACCATGCTAACAAAATCTTTTTGTCGTTGTTCGAAAAGCGCCATATCCGTAAGCCCTTCATCAATGCCATCAATCATATAATTGATTGTTTTTTTCAACTCTATAAGGCTTTGAAACTCAGGTGACATATTCTCATTACTATAGTCTGGGATATTCTCAAATGCATACTCAACAGCGCTTTGCGGAAATTCTTTAGAAGCATCATCTTGAGCTAGTGTTTCAAGAATAGAAAGTATAGTCTCCATATCATGCTCGATAAGGTCATCTTTAATAGCCGCAATTTGCTGCTCCAAACTTATTTTCAATGCAATGTCAGTTGCGCTTTCAACTAAAGAATATTGAGTTTTTAGAACGCTATCATATAGACTTGATGTTTTTTGTAACAACCTACTTAGCTCTGCGAGCTGCTGTAGTTGAGGATTGTCAGTCTCAACCACCCCTGCACGTACCAAACGCTCAACAACATCAAGCGCAACATCTTTATCCATAGTAGAATATAAATCTTTTAGTGCTTCAGGATTTTCAAGAACTTTGTCTAATTCATCATAGAATTTCTCTTGTGCAGCCTCAATCCCTGCTTTGTGCTCCGCCTTTGATGCACTTGTTTGATGACGCAACTCTCTAACGCTTTGATGATGTGCAGCATTGAGGTTTAGTACTGCATTTTTTAGATCACTCAAAGATTCAGGTACATCCCTATTTAGCAGCATATCTTTGATAGTATTTGTAAATTGCTCTTCAATAGTTTCGCCACCAAACATATTTAGCTTTAACTTTTCGAATTCATCTTGCTTGATATTATATTCATCACAAAGATTTAAGAGCCTATCTCTCATCTCAATATCGAGATTAATCGTGTTACCAAGCGAAGCTACGAATGTCTGATCAGCCGTTCCAAGAGCATTATCCGCATGCATTTTCTCTTCGCATTCATCGAGATATTTTTTATATTCTTTTACAAATTCAGCAGGAAGTCCTTCCATTGCATCTATCATCTCCCGCTTGTCTGCTACTTCCATAGCAATAAAGCCCGTACCGAC
>NZAJ01000090.1 GCA_002687495.1 Micavibrio sp.
ATGTCATTTGTTTAGTAAGTTCTTCTATAGAAAAGCCTTTAGATATTGGCTTGCTCGATAAAGTTGTCGAGTTTTTGGAGTTTAACTCTATTAAGCCTACAGGTAAGCCTGTTTATTTAGAAGCTAATAAAGCTGCTGATATTTTTATTTCTCAAGCCTTGGATGTGGAGCTTTTGCGTGATCTTAGAGATATGCTGGATCTCTATTTAACAGATGTTTTTTGTGTGCCGAAAGAGGGGCGTTTAAAGCGTTTGGCGCTTTTTGATATGGATAGCACGATTGTGGCTGCCGAAACTCTGGATGAAATGGCTGAGCGCGCTGGTTTTGGTGAGCAGGTGGCTGTGATTACAAAGAAAGCTATGGAAGAGGGGCTTGATTTTGACTGGTCTTTGCGTACGCGCTTGAAAAAGCTAGAAGGTGTTAATGCAGATGAGCTTTGCGCGCCCACATATGCGGATATGCAACTTAATGAGGGTGCTGAGAGCTTAATTAAAACTCTTAATGAGTTCGGGACGAAGACTATCCTTGTGTCTGGCGGGTTTACTTATTTTACTGAAAAAGTCTCGCAAAGGCTGGGGATGGATGGGCATCACGGTAATGTGCTTGAGGTTGATGAGAACGGGCTGTTAACGGGCTGTGTTGTGAATGATGATGATATTGTGAATGGTGAGCGCAAGGCCAAGTATCTTGAGCATTACGCCGCGCAGTTTGGCATAGATGTTAAAGACGCGTACGCGATGGGCGATGGCTCAAATGATATTGCAATGATGAGCTTAGCGGGGATGGGAGTAGGTTATCATCCTGCGCGTGGTAAAAAGGTAGAGCAAGAGATTGTGAATATCATTCGCCATGGTGATTTGAGTTGTGCGCTTTATATTATGGGGATCTCGCCTGAATAAAAGCGCTGGGCTTTTTCTTTCCATAGTGTCCATACTTTTTCTTAATACTCTCCCTTTATGATCGTAATTAAGGTATAGTGCTGTTTAGGCACTTCTTGTGGGTGAGTTCAGCCCTATATTTAATATTTAAAGATAAAAGACGGTAGAGTTAAAGTTATGGCGACAAATTGGTCTTATTCAGTAACAGATGAAGAGCTGGAAAATCTATTCCAAAGCTATTGTACGGATTTTACATCTTTGGCTAAGCAGGGACGTTATGGGCCGATTACTGGCCGTGATAAAGAAGTTGAAGAAGCGATTTTGATCCTTTTGCAAAAGGGGCGTAAGAACGTTGTGCTTTTGGCGCCTGCTGGTGTGGGTAAAACGGCTATGGTTGTAGCGCTGGCGCAGAAGATTGCTAATCGTGATGTGCCTGATTATTTGCAAGATGCGCGTTTGATCGAGGTGGAGCTGGCGCGTATGGCTGCGGGGACAACGTCTCCTGCGGAGTTTCAGGAGCGTTTTATTCCTTTGTGTAAAGGGGTGGCTGAGCGCTATCATGATCCGGAAGCGCCGCGTATTATCCTTTTCTTGGACGAAATTCACCAGATCATGCCGACATGTCATGGTTCTTCTTATGCTGGTCTATCCGATGTGATGAAGCCGTATCTAACGGCGGGGGATTTGATGACAATCGGCGCGACAACTTTGGACGAATTTCGTGAATATGTTGCGCTTGATCCTGCTATGGATCGACGTTTCCAAAAAGTGTTTTTGAGTGTGCCGAATACGGTTGAAACATATGCTATTTTGAAATCTTTGCGCTCTGGTCATGAGAAGCATCATGGGGTGAGTATTTCCAATAACTGTTTGATGACTATCGTTCAAATGACAGATGAGCATATGAGAAAGCGTAATCAGCCGGATAAATCTATTATCACGCTTGATGCCTCTATGGCTTATCATGTGAAAACGCATGGTAAAGGGACTGAAGTTGATCTTGATTCAATTTATTACATGATTGGTCGTGAGACGGGGCTTAACAAAAAAGCGCTGCATGATGAGAAGAAGATTGCTTTGATTGCCAAGCAGGTGGAAGAGATTGAGGGCGAAGGCATCTCTTACAGTATTTAATCTTATATGCTTGCCCTTTATTTGAGGGCTTTATAGACTTTAAAGCCCTGGCCTTCGAACAATTTATCGACTTTAAAAAATATGTCGTTGAGTGCGGGTTCGTAGGCGAGTTGATTATTCGCAACCATATAAAGCTCGCCATATTTTCCAAGGGCGGCATGGGCTGATTTTATGAAATTTATACCAATTGAACTGTCGGTTTTTTTGCCTTCATGAAATGGTGGGTTCATAAGAATGAAATCTAGGTTTTTCAGTGTTGGGCTATGCGTTAAATCGCTCCAAATGAAGGCGGTTTTGTCTTTGTGGGCGCTTAAATTTTGCTCAGCTGCTTTTAGGGCTCTGGCATCTGCATCAAGGCATGTGATGAATTTGATTTTAGGTGCTTTTTCGAGAGCTTTTAATGATAAATAGCCATAGCCGCATCCGAAATCTGCACCTTTACCTTTGAGCTCTTTTGGGACATGTTCCATGAGAAGGGCTGAGCCTCTATCAACTTTATCCCAGCCATAAATGCCTGCTTGTGTGTGTGTGGTGCCAATTGTCTGTGGGCTACCATTTTCAATGGCTTTGCTCAAATATTCTTGATCGATATTTTCTTTTGTGCACCAGATGACGCGGGCTTTATTTTTGGATTCCTGGTTGATGTTTTTAAGGTTAAATTTGGCTAATGTTTTCGCGATACGACTACCGCCAGCCTTGTTATCAGCAGCGCAAATAAGAGTAGCGTTTTCTTTAAGCGCGCTTAAGGCTTTTGCGATGTAATATTCACTTTCAATTTGATTTTTAGGAAGGGCAATCAGCGCGATATCATGGCTCTGATCTTTTGTGGAAGGCATAGCCTCTTCTATTGTTGAAAATGGTGATGGTAAATTTATGGCGTAAGGCTTAAAGGGCTGAATGAACAGGGTGCTCTCAGGTAGCTTGTGCAGTTCAGGATGCGCTTTGGCATTAATGAAAGCGCATAGATTATCTGCTGTAGGCCATTCAAGGCGCTCAGTTTCAAATGGATAGAAAAGAGTGTTTATTGCATTATCAGTCATAATAGCGCTTAGAGCATATTTAAATGCTTTTGGGAAGCGTCTATTTCGCTGAGTTTTTAAACGACGACACTGTTATCTGCGACGATATTACCGTTATTGATAAGATCAGCGAGTGTAGTGTCAAGACCACCTTCGAAAACGGCAATTGCTACGAAATTTGCATTCGTGCCTGCACCATCACTGTCGATATGTAGCTCTGTATCTGAACCATTTTGTACAAGCTGTACAAAGTCTGAAAGTGATGAGCTTTCTGGATCAAAGCCGCTGAGAATATCTGTGATGTTCAGTGTATCTGCACCAAGGCCTGCTTCAAAGTCATGGATTTTATCAATGAGGCCATCAGCAATATCGAATACAAATTGATCGCTGCCAGAGCCGCCATAAACTTGATCGAAGCCATCACCAATGATGAGGATATCATCGCCAGCTTCGCCATAGAGGATGTCGTCACCTTCGCCGCCTATGAGGGTGTCATTACCGACTTCACTGGCATCAATATGTACGCGATCAATGTCTAGATCAAACATGACATCTTCAAAGTCAGCATCGCCGAGATTGATTAAGTCTTCAAAGCCTATGCGTAAAACATCCTGATTAGAAGGGTCAACAAGGCCAGAAACTGCATGGGTTTGGCTATCTGGATTGATCGAATTATCTTCCCCGCGCGCTGTCGTGTGATAGATATTGCCCTGTATTAAGGTTGTGACATCGTTATGTGTATGAACAAGGGAGATCATATTTCCATCATCGGCAATTGTAGCGGCTCTTTCATTAACTCCGCCATAATCAAAGATGAAACTTAAAGTGCCGTCAGCTGTAATATCTAAGCCGTTATATGATCCATTTACATCATAGCCATCGGCAATAATGAAGAAGCCAAAATCGCCGCCACTTTCACCTACAGGTAAATCGATAGTATATTCATTATTATAGCCTGCAGTTTTTACATTGCCCCATAATACGTCAACCATTTGGATGGTGCCATCTTCTGCAATGCCGTACATGCCAAGTGAGTTATTGTAGCCTGCATAGCCCTGTCTGAATGTGAGTGTGGCCGTTGCATCATAGCTAACGCTTAAATTCTCAGCATTGATGCCGAGAGCATCCGTGCCAGGCGGGATCAGGTGAGCGATATTAACGCTCGATTGAAGATCAGGGAAGGTGATATCATCTTGGAAGTCTTTATCATATTCGGATAGCCCTAAATCTGTACCGCCGTAAAGAATGTCGTTGCCGCGCCCGCCGATCAGTATGTCATCGCCTTCGCCGCCAAAAATTTGGTCATCATCTGCGCCGCCATCAAGCTCGTCATTACCTGCGCCACCGTCAATGATGTCATTACCAAAGGCGCCGTTTATATAGTCGTTACCTGCATTGGACCATAAAATATCATCGCCACGACCGCCAAAGATATCTATATCTCCATATGTAATGGTATCGTGTGCGATATTAATGACATCGCCTTCGTTATTGGCGATGATGCGTTCGATATTGAATAAAACTTGTACGCCTGATTGGTTTGTTAGACTTAAATGATCGCCATCAGATGTCATTAGAAGTGTGTCATAGCCTTCGCCGCAGTCATAGCTGGCGTTATTGACGTTAAATTCGTCATCAATTTCGTATGATTTACTCGTATATGGATTGGTTAATGTGTAGGTAAGTTGCTGCATTAACCCAGAAAAATTTAATAGGTCATTGCCACTCGTGCCATTTATCTCTGCCATAATTGCCCCTGTATATGCACTTTTTGTCTGTGCTTATATTTTTTTCTTACTCGCCCAATATATAGAATATTACGAGAGTGTTAACATTACGTAAATTGCAATTAAAATTTATTATTATTTATATTGAGTTTTTGCGATGGTCATAAAGAAACGCCTGAGACGTTTCATATCAGGCGTTTTTTTATTGAAGAAGAGGGGAAGCCTTATTGGAACATGCCCTTTAAGCTGTTGCCGATATTATCAATCTCATCTGTGAGGTTGTTCTTGATTGAATCGAGTTGTGCCGCGCCAAGATCTTTAAGTGCATCTTTTGAGAGGCCTTGATAAAAGCCGGCATTTGCTGCTGCGTCTGAGCTGTTTTCAATGAGTTGGGAAAAGATTTGCTTAACGGCTTCTTGTGCGAGAACACCATTTTGCTTTTCCCCGATGCCTGTGAGCTGGAAGCCAGGAATTGCGACAGGATCAAGCTTTTGTGTTTCAAGTAAGGTTATTGTCGGGTTTAATGTAGATTGATCAAGTGAGAAACGCTGAATAATTACCTTGATTGGGTCAGTGGCGGCTGCCTCTTTTGCTTGGGTTGCTTCTGTGGTTGTTTTGGGTTTGGAAGCAGTTATGTTCTTTTGAATAGTTTGTAGGTTCGTTGTTTGATTAGCGACTTCTAAGTTGACAACTACACCGCTCACATCAATATTTTTCATGGTGATGAGTTTTTCGGCTAAGCTGGCTAGCCCAACATTTATATTCTTTATCTCAATGGCTGGATCATTTGAAAAGCCTGATGGGTTGGCGATTGTGATGCCTGCAACATTTACGTTTAATTCTTTAATTGAAATATCCATGGTGTCTATATTGACATTTACGCCGAGTGCTTTTGTTCCTATTTTCTCTGACATATTGAGCGCTATTGAGCCTAGATTTGTAGCAACATAAGCGCCGCCACCAAAAAGCAGGGCTACGACGAGTGTTGTTGTTGTGAGGGCTGTTTTTGAAATTGTCATACTATATTTACCATTTGGATATGTTTAAAACTTAGCGAAACGCAATTCCTATACTTTACAGTATAGGGTTTAATCATGCTATACAGAATATGTGTAGTCTCTTCTGTTTTCGGTGGCATTACCTTGTCTTTACAACGCTTATTTATAATTTTTCTGTTATGCGTGCTTGTGCCTTTGCAAGCCTTTGCTCTTGATGTGAAGGATGTGCGGGTCGGGTTGCATGAAGATAAGACGCGCCTTGTTATGGAGTTGGATGCGCCAGTCGATTTTCAAGCCTTTGTTTTGTCTGAGCCATATAGAATGGTGGTGGATTTGCCAGATTTTAGCTGGAAAGTGGCTGCGACTTCTCAGCTTGCTAGCGCGGGGATTAGTGCTGTAAGGCACGGGCAAAATAAGCCAGGTATTTCACGCATTGTTTTTGACCTTAATCGCCCGGTGAGCATTCAAAATGCGTTTATGATTCCCGGACGTTCTGGTGAATCTGATCGATTGGTTATTGATTTTTCAAATATTGCGGCATCATTATTTTCTCAAGTGAAAGGGAAGAGCTTTGGAACGCTTGATCCTTATGCAGTGCCGAAAAGTGCTGGCATCATTCAGCAGGCTCCTGTGCCGCAGAGTATTGTAAGAAAGCCTTTGGTTGTGATTGATCCAGGGCATGGAGGCGTTGATCCGGGTGCACTTGGCAAAGGCGGCGTAAAGGAAAAAAATATTGTCTTGGCTTTGGGGAAAGCTTTGCGGGATGAGTTGCAAAGAACGGGCCGCTATCGCGTGGTTATGACGCGAGAGACAGATAAGTTTATTCCCTTAAGGGATCGTGTGAAGTTTGCGCGTAAACATGAGGCGGACTTATTTATCTCAGTACATGCGGACTCTGTTGATAGTCGTAATGTGCATGGAGCCTCTGTTTATACTTTATCGGAGAAATCATCAGATGCGCAGACAGCACGCTTGGCTGCGCGTGAGAATAAGGCCGATTTAATCGCTGGAATTGATTTGAGTACTGAGGATGAAGATGTCGTCAATATATTGGTTGATTTAGCACGCCGTGATACGATGAACCAATCAAAGTTTTTTGCAGGAAAGCTGGTTGATGTCATGCCTTCGCATGGTGTTGAGACGTTGGAAAGGCCACACCGTTATGCTGGTTTTGCTGTTTTGAAAGCGCCGGATATTCCTTCTGTTTTAGTAG
>NZAJ01000091.1 GCA_002687495.1 Micavibrio sp.
AGATGTTCAAGGTGCGTTCCGCTCGGCAAAACAAGAACTGATTGATTTAAGAGATCGCCACGCTCGTGTTGTTAATGTTTTCAAAGAACTTGGTGTAAAAGACATTCACGATACCGAAGCGTGCGTCGAGGTTTTGCGCCCTGAGAAAGATCGTGCAAAATTCATCGTTTCTTACAAGGAATTCTTGAAAACGTACGGCAACCTTGAGCATCGTCAAGAGGCCAGAAAATACGCCGCTGATGCTAAAGCCATGGGCTTTATTAACTTACGAGCACGCAATCGCTACCGTGATGACCAACTTAATATCATGGGCGTTGGCGATAAAGTCAGCCAAATGATAGATGAGTATGTGAAAGCCAGCGGTGTTGACCCTGCTATTCCACCGATTGACCTTCTGGATGCAGAGTTTAAATCGCATGTAACCAAACAGAAGTCTGATCGTGCTATGGCCAGCGAAATGGAGCATGCTGCACGCTATCATATTAGTAAAAAATATAATGAAGACCCAGAGCATTACCAAAAACTTAGTCAGAGGCTGTCTGATATTCTAAAAAAATTCGAAGATGATGCTGCATCATTACGAAAAGGACTAGAAGAATTCATCGAGACTATGCGTGCAGGACGACAAAAAGATGAAACTGGTTTAGACCCAGAAACACAAGCGCCTTTTTATGGGGTTTTGCATTCCAAATACGAAGAAAGATACGGGAAAGCATCCCCCGAAAAAAGATCTCAACTGATATCTATGACAGTTGAGCTTGTTGAAATTATTTGCCAAGAAATCGGTCGGGTTAATTTTTGGAATGATGCTAACAAGCAAAATGTACTGCGTGGGCTGCTGATAGACCGTCTTGATCATCCTGAAATATCTGATGATCTCGATTTTGTTGAACCTCTGGCAGATAATTTGATGGAGGTTGCAAAATACAATCACACGAGGCTTACAACATAATGAATAGTTATCAGTTTGCAGACTTAGACTTTGAAATGCGTCCAAGCGGCAAACGCAAAACTTATGGTGTTACCGTAGACCGTGATAGCTCACTTCTACTCCATGTCCCCGAAGATTTCTCAGAAACGCTCATCCAAGATTTTTTGCATGAAAAGCTTCTATGGATACATACAAAGCTTGCTGAAAAATCTTTATACAAAGATGGGTTTTACCCTGAAAGGCAATTTAAAAACGGTGAAGGCTTTGCGTATCTTGGAAGAATATATCGTTTGAAAATAACACCGACCTCTTTAGAGCACATCAAATTCTCAAACGGTTATTTTATGCTTAGAAATCCAGCAAGAGGCCGAGAGCATTTCGTGAATTGGTATCAACAAAAAGGTTATCAGAAGCTGCCAGCTCTGATTAGAGAATACACTGCTCGCCTTGGTGTAAAATCACAACGTTTAAGAATGATGGATTTAAGCAATAGATGGGCTTCATGTTCTGATGATGGATCATTAAATTTCCATTGGAAAATTATGCAATTACCTCATAAATACCAGCGTTACCTAGTTGCTCATGAAGTTGCTCATCTTGTTGAAAAACACCACACACCAGAGTTTTGGCAAACGCTGGAGAGGATCATGCCTGATTACGAAGAGTTTGAGTCTGGGCTTAAGAACAACGCTATGAAATATTTAAGGTTAAACTGATGCATATTCAAAAAATTACCGTACAAAATTTTCGTTTACTTGAAAATGTAGAGCTAAGCCTAGAAAAGAGAACGACAGTTATTGTTGGACGTAACAATAGCGGAAAAACATCTTTAACTGAGCTTTTTCGACGTCTTCTGACAGATAAGACACCACATTTCCGCTTGGAAGATTTTTCATTATCAGCACATGAAAATTTCTGGCGGGCGTACGAACAGCTACAAGCTGGTGAAGAAGAAAACAAGGTGCGGGAAATGCTACCGGCTATAGAAATTAGCTTATCAGTGAATTACGCGGACAACGCAACATCTTATGGACCACTAAGTGAATTTATCATTGATCTGAACACTGATTGTACGGAAACGCTAATCAAAGTACGGCACGAACTGGAAAAGGGAAAACTACATGCCCTGTTTGAAGATATTGACCTAAACGAGGATGTGCCAGTCGAAGAACAAAAAACCGCCTTTTTTAAAGCTATCAAAGACCGTGTTCCCAGACTCTATACCGCCAGAATTTACGCAGAAGATCCTAATGACGCAACAAACCAAAAAGACCTAGAGGCCAGTAAACTTCATACTCTTCTACAATCAGGTTTCATCAATGCACAGCGCGGCCTAGACGACGCTACACGCAAGGATGGGGTAGATCAAAAAAAGAGCAATGTCTTGGGAAGTATTTTGGAGCAGCTTTTTAGCACAGCTTCAAATTCTGATAATGAGCAGGATCAAGAAATTATAACTAATCTGGAAACAGCAATTCACGGCATTCAGCAGGGAATTGATGAAGGATTTAATGCACAGCTTACTAACCTATTACCTACATTCTCTATGTTTGGCTATCCAGGCTTAAGTGATCCGAATTTGCGGACTGAAACAACCCTAGACGTAGAGAGATTACTTAAAAATCATACCAAAGTTCATTACGCAGGTGTAAATGGTATTAACCTACCGGAAGCCTATAATGGCCTCGGAACTCGGAATCTCATATATATTTTGTTGCAGCTTTTGGAATTTTATAAAAGTTTTACCGCAAAAGATTCAACGCCAGGTATGAACCTGATTTTTATAGAAGAGCCAGAAGCCCATCTTCATCCGCAAATGCAGGAAGTCTTTATTGCAAAGCTAGGCGAGATAGCAGAAAGCTTTGCCAGAACTTTTGGCGATCGTGCAGCATGGCCAGTACAGTTTGTAGTAACAACACACTCGCCTCATATGGCGAACAAAGCGCGTTTTGAATCTATGCGATATTTCCTAACTCACCCGCAAGAAGGTGCAGAAAATATCCGTACAACTGAAATAAAAGATCTCAATAAAGGCTTGGCGGACACACCGAAACCAGACAAAGAATTTCTGCATAAATATATGGTTCTTACAGGTTGCGACTTATTATTTGCCGATAAAATTGTACTTATCGAAGGAGCAACAGAACGTATAATGCTACCAGCACTTATCGAAAAAATAGATGCCGCTAGCGAAGCTAATGCCCCTAAGCTTTCAAGCCAGTATGTTTCTGTTATGGAGGTTGGCGGAGCTCATGCACATAAATTTTTTGATCTGCTGAATTTCCTTGATCTCAGTACGTTAATCATAACTGATTTAGACTCAGTAGACGGCAATTCAGAGGTATGTGAAGTTTCGGCTGGTGCCAGTACAAGCAATAGCTGCATTAAGGCATGGTTCAGCACCGATGTTACACCCGCTGAACTTATAGCAAAAACTGATCATGAAAAAACTAAGAAGCGCACCCGGCTATGCTATCAAGTTCCTGAACAAGACGGCGGCGGTTGTGGCAGAAGTTTTGAAGATGCCTTCATTCTTGCTAACCATGTTGCCTTTGAACTGGCAACAGTTGATGCAGCAGAAGCTTATAAAAAAGCTAAAAAAATAAAGAAAACAAATTTTGCTATTGAATACGGCATTAATAATACCAACTGGAATGTTCCTCTATATATAGCTCAAGGACTTCGCTGGCTTGCCGCCTCTGATATTCTACCGTTACAGAAAAATCAAAACGAAGCAGATAGAGAGGCGGCATGATGACAGACGCAGTCTTAAACCCCGCAGAAAAAGCCTCTGAAGAAGCGCTTTCGAAAATTCGAGAATGTCTTTCCGAAGGAAAGAGTTTTTTACTTGAAGCAGGAGCTGGGGCAGGAAAAACATATTCCCTTATTGAAACGCTCAAGCACCTGATAGCAGAAAAAGGCACTGAATTGCTGAGCAATCATCAAAAAGTTGCCTGTATTACTTATACGAATGTTGCTGCAAATGAAATCAATACCAGAACAGACAGTCATCCAGCCATTTACTCATCTACAATCCATCATTTTTGCTGGTCTTTAATAAAAGATTTTCAGCCTTACCTGCGCGAAAAATTGCCGGAAATAGATAAATGGCCAGAAAAAATTGAAGAGGCTGGCGGTATTGGCAATCAGCAAATTATCTATGATTTGGGTTATAGAAAAATCGATGATAAAGAAATCACGCTGCACCATGACGATATTTTGTCTTTTATGGTCATGATCCTGAACGAGCCTAAATTCCAAAGCCTCTTTGCAAAGCGCTACCCCATACTTTTTATAGATGAATATCAGGATACGGAAACGTCCTTCGCTGAAACCTTAAAGACGTGCTTTTTGGACAAAGGCACAAGCCCTTTAATCGGTTTATTTGGTGACCATTGGCAAAAAATTTACGGTACGGGTTGCGGTAAAATCGAGCACCCAAAACTTGAAGTAATCGGCAAAGAAGCAAATTTTCGATCCGTGCCAGTTATTGTAAATTCGCTCAACAATATGCGACCTTCCTTGCCTCAACAAGTCCGTGATCCTGATGCCACAGGCGCTATCAGCATATTCCATACAAACAGCTGGCAAGGAACAAGGCAAACTGGTGGGCATTGGAGCGGGGATCTTCCGTCCCAAGAAGCTCACGATTATTTGGAAAATCTAAAAACACGATTACAAGATGAAGGTTGGGATTTTTCTCCAGAAAAAACAAAAATCTTAATGCTTACGCATAATCTTCTAGCGACAGAGCAAGGATACAAAGGGCTTTTCGATGTCTTTAGTCGAAATGAGTCTTTTACTAAAAAGGAAGATAAGCATATTGCCTTTATGGTCGATATTTTAGAACCAGTCTGCATAGCCTATACAAAGCGACGTTATGGTGAAATGTTCTCTTTATTGGGACGGCGTACCCCCCTAATGAGCACTCACCAGAACAAAGAAGAATGGGCAAAGGATATGGAGGCTTTACTAGCCCTGCGCGAAAACGGCACAATAGGGGAAATTATTGATCACCTTCTTAAATCAAAAAGGCCACGTCTGCCAGAGAGTATAGAAAATAAAGAACGCAGATTACAGGAATGGCTAAAGCAAGAAGAAAGAGAAGAAAACCGTTCATTATCTGAATTGAGCAATCTCAGGAATATCGCCTACAGTGAAATTATAGCGCTTACCAATTTCCTTAATAACTCAACCCCATTCAATACTAAACATGGCGTTAAGGGAGCTGAATTTGAAAATGTTTTAGTTGTATGTGGTAGAGGTTGGAATCAGTATAATTTCAATCAGTTCTTAGAGTGGGCTGGAGGCTCTATACCTGCAAATAAAGAAGCATCATTTGAGAGAAACCGTAACCTATTTTATGTTGCCTGCTCACGCCCTAAAAAGCGCTTATGTCTATTATTTACACAAGAGTTAAGTGCGAATGCTTTAAAGACTTTAGGGAATTGGTTTGGGACAGAAAATATTCATGCGTTATAAATAATAGCTTCCGCCTCACGTCGCCGAATAAGCCCCTTTAGCTTACGGCCACCCGCCCAGACCCAGCGCATGAATTGCTCTGGCACATCGGCGTGCTCCTCACGGTTGATTTTACGACGCAGTGTTGAGCGTTGGAGCGCCCCACCGCCAAGATTATAAGTGAATGATACCAGCGCATCGAACTGGCCGTCTGTCAGCGGTACGCTAATCAGACGCAAAACAGCCCGCTCAGCGATAACGGCATCTTGGCGTAACAACTCCTCGGCCTGTGCTTCATCAATACCTGCTGAGAAATCCTCATGCGGCTTTACAACATGACCGTAACCGATGGTCAGATATCCAGCGGGACAAAAATAAACGGTCCGAGAGAAGCCCTCGAACCGTTTAATCAGGTCAATTCCATTTTGCGTGATATGTCTCATTTTTCCAGTGTTCCTATGATTTTGAGTTTCTTTCTGCCGTATTCAAATGCGCCCCACCATTGTTCCTGGTCGTTGACGTTTCGGCGCTCCAACGTCAAATTAAAACGGTCGATGCCACGCTGTTTTGATGTCGCGTAATCTTCCAGGGCGTACCAAGATTTTCGTGCCAGCGTGGTCGCCATTTTCTTCACCGTGTATTCAAACGCATCGAGCAGAGCCTCCAGCTCTGCATCGGTGCATTTATCGTTTTGGATGTCTTCGATCATCGCCTTGTAAAATAGTTTGCTCATTGTTCTATCTCCTTGTTTTCAATTGCTTTTTACAATCACAGTAACGCTTCATTCCAAGCGCTTATCAAGTGAATAAGATGCTATTTTTCAAGGATTTGAGCGGAATTTCGACAAGGCACGCTGACCAAACCAGAAGGACATAACAGCCGCAAATAACGCCTGCGTTTCGCCGTCCCAAACGGCAATTAGCCCGTCTGTAATGCCGACACCCTGATCCAACAGTTTAAACAAAGCGGCAGTTTTCACCGTGGCAAACAGGACAAAAAACGCATAGGTGATAATCGGGCGCACCGATGCCCGCAGAGCTTCTACCCATTTCACGCCACTGGGCTGGCTGGCATGGCTGTAGAGCGCGTTGCTTTCGGCAATGTCGGCCTGCACCTGTATCTCTTCCAAACGTTGTGTGTGGCCTTGGCGTTGCGCCTCCATTTGCCGATCCAGTATAGCCAGCTCATGTTTGCGGTCGGAGTGATCGCGCCAGAGTTTCAAGAAATCCGGAAACGCGGATGATAAAAAGCCCAGCAGGCTTCCAAGTAATGTCAGCATGATATTAATCCTTTCATGGTTTTAGGGTTGGTTGGTTAAGCTTTTTTGATTTATTGGTGGGCTACGCATAGCCTTCAGATCGTCACGAATATCGGTGATCTGGGTTTTAATGACAGCGATGTCCTGACGCATTTCACCGACGACTTTGCGACCGGTGATGTCGTTATTGACTTGGTTTTCGAGGGTTTTGAGGCGCTCATTCACCGTGGCGATATGCGATGATATCCACGCCACGATTTTAACCAGCGCAATGAGAAGGCCGATGCTGTTGGCAAGCACACCAAACAGCAGGCCCCATTCAGAAAGGGACATGATTTTTACTCCTATAGTTTTTGATTGTTGAGTTATTGATCCGCTGTATGGACCAGCGGGTTTTCTACGACACTGGCAATCTCGACCAGATCACCACGTGGTTTGACGGCAGTCACACGGGCAAGCACACCCCATTGCTCGCCAATGCCGAAGGCAAAATGGGTGCGTTCTTGTTCACTTCCTGTGTAGGGTGTGAAATCCAATTCTTCCGCCATCATGATCTGCCGTTCATTTGTACCTGCGGTGACCAACCACGGCCCGCTGACTGATCCGTCTTTCTTACGCAGCACAATGTAATGGGCATCGCCTTCGGTAAAACTCACGCTTTCCGATAAATCCAAATACGGAGGATCATAAGCCACCACATCACCCGCTTCGCCCCAGCGCGGCATATCATGGGAGATGGCAATCAAATCCCCATAAGTTGGGATCAATCCCTCAAGCTCCGTTTTGAAACTCACCATGCGACGGCGATAGCGATTGGCAGCCGCCATATAGAGACCCTCACGAATGGCATGGGATTTATCCGTACTGCCAAAAAGCGATACAGTTGCAGGTTGGTCGGCACTGCTATCTGGCAGGCTGACTGTTATTTCATCAGGCTTCCATGTCTTTTCGTTGAAGAATTCAACCGTGACACTGTCAGCCGTATCTTCCCCCGGCATCACATAATCGATTTTGAAACTGCCTTTGACGATATTGCGAGGCGAGAACAGTGCCACTGGAAGAGTTTTCGGCTCATCCCGCACAAAGCGCACCAGTCCGCCTTGGAGAAAGGCAACGGCACGGCCACAGCGAGCCACTTGTGATAACGCATCCCACACGGTGAGCTTACGGTCGAACACGCCGTTGAATGTATCGCCTCGTGCGCTCCAGATTGTATCCAAGGCCACCAGCGCCTGTAAATCGATACGACTGTCTTCCAGTTTTGCACCATACGTACTTTTGAGGATATCAGCGCATGCCCATGCGATAGAGCGTGTAGCTTGCGGTGCAGACCAACCATTAACAGCATCCCAAATCGGCAATTTACGGGTAACGATGCAATTGACCATCCGTGAGGAGCGTTGCGAGAGATTATCCGTTGCCCGCATTTTCATGGCGAGAAGTGTGACATTGCCAAAATCATCATCGCCAATCAAATGAGCTTTAAGCGCATTCCAGTTGAGATCACTGCCTGCACGGGCTGACATATCCTTGGTATTGGTACGGATGGCGCGCACTTCATAGCGTCCGGCAGGCACAGAATATTTATAGGTTTTTCGAATGGCCGTATTGGTATTGTCTGTAATCGTTTCCGAACCGAGGTTAAACCAACTCCCCAGCGCGATGCCGTCATCATCAATCAGGCGGGCTTCCACATCCCATGAGGCCGTACGATTATTTAAACCGCCACTGTCATTGGCGTAATACAGGCCTTTGGGTAAGATCATATCCAGCGCCAATAAAGTCGTTTGTGTTTCGGATGGGTTGGCAACAAACGGCCCGATCCAATCCCCTCCGTCACCCGTGTTTAATAATTCCTGTCCGGCAATCTCAGGAGCGGTCACCACATCTGTATCAAACAACGTGACATTTCCACCAGGGCTGATGATTTCGCATTCAATCTCTGCGAAAGAGCTGATCGGTGTATCCTCAATGCGGATGGCTTCGATATCGTATTCGCCCTGACCGACGACATGGAGCTGGAATAAAAACTGGTCATTATTCACAAACTCCGCATAAGGTGTTGCCCCGAAATCGGGATACACAACATGCCGCCCATACACAACGGGGATCGGCTCACCAAGGCGGGCTTGGTTGCCTTGTGCCTGCAGGGAGTATGTCGGGCTGGGGCTGGTCGCATTATAATTACTGATGGCAGAGCTAGGCATCGGTGGTGGAATAAGTGCATTGACTAGCGCCGAGCCTGCCAATGCAATCCCCGCCGTTAATAGTGATGTTCCAATCGCACTGGTCACACCGAGTGTTCCTGCCAAAGCTGCCCCTGCATAGGGTGCTGCCACCATCACGGCAATGGTTAATACCGTGCGTAGTATTTTACCGCCACCACCACCGCCTTGAGGCAGAGCGATAAAACTCACCACCGTATCTTTGGTAATGACGACATAAGCCCAATCTTTCCGCAAAACAGGCTCGCCATCCACAAGACACAATGTGGGCTTTGAGAATTCGGCAATGCCTCGTTCATCTAAAAAGCCCCGCACGGTCTGACCGATACGCGGCTCAAACAGATCGACATTTTGATGCAGATGAAACGGATTATGATGAATGGCAATTTGTGCCATGTTGGTCATGTCCTTTATAACGATAATAATTTTCGATTTTCCAGCCCGTGAGAGACAGGCTATGCAGGTTTTGAAACACAACGCCTGCGCCTTGCATGCAATGGAGCATGCCGCCGCCATCAATATCCAGCCAGATCCCGACATGGATTGGATGGCGAGATTGACGCATCAGGGCAATGTCACCCTCAATCGGTTTATGCACCACATCCCAATTCGCCCGTTCGGGATGGGCATCAATGGTTTTGATCAGCTGGCGCAGATTGTTTTCCTGCACGGGGATAATGGTTAAATCCCGCCCATAAAGACGCTTATGGATTGCCACCACCAACCCCCAGCAATCATATGCTTCAGGACCATCCGATGCCACGACCCACGGCTTGCCGATATAGTCTGTTGCCCAATGTGTCATCGTGTCTCCTTATCTTGTTAGGCCCGCAAATCTAAGGGCGTTATAAGTTTCAGACGGAAAGGCTTTATTTCCGACATCAAGCATGCGGGCCTTACCGGTCACACGGGAGGCATCTGCACTGACCTCCGTCAACACCAGCGTAAATGGTGGGTCCATTTGCGGCCCTTCCAAATCATCAGACAAATACGGTCGATAAGTGATTTCGATTTTGTCTTGGCTTTCTGCCGCTCGATCCAAATGCGAGACAATCTCGCGACTGACATTATCCAGCGTAATGGATATTTCCGGCACAGGCGCGGTATCAACGGGCGGTAATTCCAGATCGAACCCCATGGCGATAAATTCAACCATCTCTCCGGCATTGAGTGGCGCTGTTGTCTCCATACGGGCGGTGAGGTTTTGATTATCCCGCACTACCCGAATAGCCATCGACAAACCGTCATCATCGATAAAGGACGGATGGCGAAGCTCGAGCGTGTGTAAAATCACAACATCACTGGGCGCAGAAGCATAGGCCTCGCGCAACGCTTCTGATAAAGCATTATTCGGCATAAGGTTCATCCTCCCATGCTTTATCGGTCAGATAGACAACGGCCACACCGTTTAAGAAGGATGCTTCGATGGCGTTAGAGCGTTCACGCAACACTTGCACCTGCGCCAGTAAATCCTGGGCTTTGGTGAGTGTTTCTTGTTCTGCTTCGGTCAGATCGGTGCGATCCCCCAAAAGATACAAATCCGCCAGCGCATTTTGCTGTTTCCATACAGGGGCGATATCGGTGATGCGCCGTCCGGCTTCTTCCTTGATTTGATGGATCAACTGGCTATTGGATGTGACATCTTTCAATTCCTGATCACTCACAGCCTTGCCACCCGATGGTGGCGTGACATCTGCCGCAAAAGCGTAATAATGTCTTCCGTTCAGATCAGCCAGATGAATGGGCGCAATAGTGCTTTCGGCAAAGATCGGCGCGCGAGTCTGCAGATAAGATTTTAGATTCATATTATCCTCCTAGAAAATCACATTGGTTAAAGTGGCGACATCGTGCAGGTTGCCTGCCTGCGTTCCTGTCTCGCCGTAAGAATTATTTTCTCCACAGGCATCAACGCGACCGTCGTCATACAAAACGCCAACACCCCACGCAGATGTGCCTTGGCCATAGCAATTCCAGTCTTCAATCACACCGGATTGACCAAGCACGCGTTGGAACAGGTTATTTGCACCTGCCGTTGAATTGATCCCAAGGTTGGCGTTGCCTGAATAACCAGCAGCCCAAAGCGCATCGCCCGCTTGTAAGACACAGCCCTCATAGCTGCACCCACCGCCAAAGGCTGCTTTGGTCACATTGCCTTGGAAATCACCAGCGGGCATTTGCGGAGAAAGTTGGTTTGTGGTGTTGCCCGTTCCCATCTGTCCATAACCATTATTTCCCCACAAATAGAGGTTGCCCTGATCGGTAATGGCCCCAGATGACGGATAACGACCATCGCCTGCAAAAATATCAGTAAAGGTTTCTGTGCTTGTGATTTGGGTAAAGCTGGTTCTTTGCGTTGTATCACCAAGCCCAAGCTGGCCATATCCGTTATAGCCTGCCGCCCAAATCGACCCATCAGCCAGTAAAACCAAGCCATGGCCTGTTGGTCCAGCGCCATCTGTTCGATAACCACAGGATGGAACGGCTTTAATCGCGTTGGTGAACGCCGGATGTAACATCGGGGTTTCTCGGTTGGTCGTATCCCCAAGGCCAAGTTGCCCATTGGCATTCCATCCCCAAACCCAAAGTGATCCGTCATCCTGAATGGCATAGGCTGTATGCGGTAATCCTGAAACGGCGACATCGACAATATTGGTCAATGCCCCGCAGCGAATGGGCGTATATTGATTGGCTGATGTCCCATTGCCCAGATTGCCGTTGCTGTTAATCCCGCAGGCATAAACTCGTCCATCAGTCGTTAAGAAATAAGCGCAAGCATGATCGTAATAATTCGGGCGACCGGGTATGACTTTAGCGATTTGGATATTGTTTTGAAGAAAATACTCAATACGCTTGGCAATGGCGCGGTTGACTGTATCGCCATGCCCTAACTGCCCGTAATTATTATATCCCCATGACCAGACTTCACCATCGGCGGTTAAGGCATAATGCTGCATTCCACCAGAAAACACATCAACAAAGCGCACATCGGGATCTTCGGTTGAAACACGGTTCGGCAGGTAAATATGCGCGCCGCTTGGATCACCATTGGAATAATTCCCGCCATAACCGCAGGCTTTAATCGTGCCATCAGCCATCAGATAAACCCGCGTGTACCAACCGCCCAGACCATTCACCTTGGCGAGCTTCCACACACGGCGGGATGGATCAAGGGATTGATCTCGCCAAGCGGGTTGATTGCCCACCATCTGCAAGACTTGAGCATTACTGCCACGGGCAAGGCGCACAGGAATAGCGCCGTTATGGATGAGTAGATCACCTTCTTGGGAAAGCTGATCCGTACCAGCCGCCATCAAATCCCAATCATCGCCTTGTATAGGCGTAACGGCTGAAACTGTGCGTTTGGCAATATAGCTTGAGCCTTGATAGGAAACGGCATCATGGCGCACATAATTGCCAGCGCTGTTATAAGCTCCGCGCCAGTTAATGCGGATATTGCCCAAATCAATCTGTGTCATGTTTTTATCTCCTGCTTAAATATTGATGATGAGGTGGCCATCCTCATTAACGTTGAAATCCACCCCCGGCAGCGTGATGAACCATGTGTCAAAATCATTGGCGTTGTATGTGCCTTGCCCTGTGATGGCGGTGAGCTTTGAGCCATCGGCGCGCAGGCCGTAAAACACACCAACGGATTCAATCACCTCAAACCCATCTTCGGCCTGTTTGACCGCCAGCAATTTGCCCGCCTGACCGCTAATATTAGTCGGCAGGTTAAGGGCATTTGCTGTTTGCAAGGCCGACTGCGCCAAAGATTGCGTTTCATCCCGATAGATTTCGGTTTGTGATACGGCTTCATTTAATTGGTCAGCCGATGCGCCAAGGTCTGTCAGTCCCGCCTGAATGGTATCTTCCATATCTTTGATGGCTTTGGCGGCGCTTTTGACATTTCCGCCATCGGTCGAAACGGTGGTTTGATCGTCGCCGTGAACGATAGTGTGCAGGAGCTGGCTGTCCGTTTGGACACGCGCCACCGCATCCTGCAGATCGGTCTGCAAGGTCATGATGTCTTCCTTTTGTTAAGTGGTTAATAAAGGCGGAGTGGCAAAGTCTGATGCACAAGAATATGCAGGCCATCACCCACGGTGATAATCCCTTGAGCATCTTCGCTAAGAAGTAAGTTCAGCAACCCTTCATCGAGAACTGGCCGTTCACGAATTTCCAACTCTGACGTCACTTCCCAAAGCGTCCCACCAGCCAACAGCCGTGATGAAAACTGCCGTGTAAAACGTGCTTCTTGTTCTAAAAGACCAAGACCGCCTAGCAAGGTAATGGCAAACCAGCTTGCCCCCTCACGGGCATGCCAGCGATACCAGCCTTCAAAAATGGCATATTGATCCCGCCGCATAATCCAGCGCACCGATACTTTGGTCGGCACATCGGTAAAACGGCGGCGTTGGCGGGCAAGGCCAGCCTCCATCTCGGTGCGTAAAATCGCCTCCCCAGGCTGAACGCCGTACCCTTGCACTGTAGGCAACGGCAATGTTGATGGCCATATAATGTCACTCATTTAACGATAACTCCCCGCCGCAGGATTAAGGCCGTAACGACGCTCCAGCGTTGGCGCTAGTCCTTCGCCGCGTCCGATATTGCGCGATAGATTTCCTTCCACTTCTTCAATAATAATTTTCAAATCCATGTTGCCTGCGCTGTCACGACTAACATCGGCTCTGGCTTGAGCATTGCTGGCATTGTTTTCAACACGTACCGATACATTTACGTTTGGCTTGGATTGCAACGCACCGCCCAGCAGTTTCATCTGCCCTGGCGTAAAGACGGCTTCACCTTGTTTGGCGATAATCGGCACTTCATTACCAACAATACCGCCTGTGTGGAAACGAGGTGCATTAGCAAAGACAGATGGACTCACCGAACGCATGCGTAAATTATCCGCACCGATCACACCGCCAGTATGCGCCGTGGCCGTGGAAGCCGTACCAGTACCAGCGCCTGCGGGCGCACCGAAGATTGAGCCTGCAATATCACCAAGAAAACCACCCAGCGCACCCGCCAGTGGTTTTGTGATGCTGGACTGGATTTGCATTCGCACCATATCGGCGATGATGGAATCCGCCATGGATTTAAAATCCAGTTTACCCGTCGTAACAAAACTGACCAGCGCATCTTCCATGCTTTTAAACATGGAGGTGACACCGCGTTCAGCTTTGCTCGCCATATCGTCGGCTTCATCAATAACGCTTTGCAATCCGCGTTTGATACCATCTTCCCATTTTTTGGAATTTTGCAGATCTTCATCACGAGCTTTGGCGATCATATCGTTATAAACCGCATCAACCTGTGCAGCAAAATCGGCATAGCCTGTCTTGGTGGCATCAAGCCCTGTTAAAGCCTCATTACGCCATTCGCCAGCACGTTTGATGGCCGCCGATAAAGACGTATCCAGCGCATCATATTTCTGGCGCACGTCCTCAACCAGCCGTTCACGTTCTTGCGCTAACTTATTATTTTCACGGACAGTGTCTTGATAATTTTTATCCGCTTCTTGTAATTGATAGATATCACCCACCAGCGACTTAATCTGCTGGGCATACTCTTTTTGCTCATCACTTTGAGCGCCGGTGACATCCAGCCCCAAGCGACGCAACGCCTGATCCTGCTCATTGGCGATCATGGCACGGCGTACTGCGGTTTCGCCTTGATTGCGTGCAGCATTTAGCCGTTGAAGCGCTTGTTCTTCTGCGTGTAATTCCGTGATGCGATCTGTGATGCGTTTTTTATCAGCATCGGATAATTCAGGGATGACTTCCGCAGGGGCTGATGGCGTAGGCGCATCAGGCGCAGTGGTCTTGGCTTTTGGATTTCGCAATTCATCCAGCGCAGCAGCGGCTTTTTTAGCGGCGCGTTCTGCCGCGAGTAACGCAAACACCTGTTGTTGCACTTCCTCGGCTTGTTCACCGAAATCAGGATATTTGGTTGCCAGTTTGAATAACGCTTCCGAATACTCTGTCGCTGATAGCTTACCCTGATTAAAGGCTTGGCGAATTTGGTAGAGTTCGTTTTGAAGCGGTTTACCAAAACGGCTGAACTGATCCCAAAACCCACCAATGCCACCGAACTTTAATTCCTTTTGCAGGTCGATGATGTTTTCTTTGGCTGTTTCCAGTTGCTTGGTGAAACGGTAAACGCTCTCACTTTCACTCAATGCCTCGCTTAGGTCCGATGCAGCCTCGGCAGTTTTGCCAAGTTCTTCTTTGATCTCCTTAAGTTCGGTTGCATGATCACGGGCGGCTTTTGCCGCAGCATCGTGACCGGATGCCAGTTTCAAAACGGCAATGCCTGCCAACACGGCAAGTCCCACGGGGCCACCCACCAACATCAAGGCCGAGCGGAATCCCACCATTGCCAATGTTGCCAGTTTAGTTGCAGCTTCCACCGCCACAAGACGGATGGCAAAGGCTGTTGAAATGCTGTTGGCCATGTGCAGACCAACAATCAATCCCGCATTGCCTGCAATGGATGCATTAAGAAGCGTTACTGCACCCGCAACTGTGCGGGCAATCACCAGTCCACCAATAGCCGTGACAGCCAAATCGGCATTCTCTATTAAAAACGCAAGGCCTTCCGCTGCTGTGGCAATCGCAGAGCCTAATGTTTGCCCTAATTCTCGCGCGGCATCCACGACCGCAGGGTCTTCGAGTGTTGCAGTCAGGGTGCGGTAACCTTGTGTGACACCATCCAAAAAGCCGGATGCGGCGATAGTGCGTTCAATCTCTAAAATAGAATTATTAAAACGGTTCATTTCCGCGCGCGCCGTCATCAATGCGGCTGGCACACCATCGGAGAATGTCTTGCGAATTTCAGCGGCAAATTTTGGCAGAAAGTCTTCGGCAATAACCTGACCTTGTTCCAGCATTTTATCCAGCTCTGCCGTAGTAATGCCCATACCGCGCGCGGCAAGCTGGAATGCACCGTAAAGACGCTCACCCAATTGTCCGCGCAGTTCTTCGGCCTGAACCTTACCCTTGGACATGATTTGTCCGATGGCTCTCAGCGCACCATTGGTTTGATCAACAGAAAGCTGAAGCACGGTCGAGGCTTCGGCAATGGCGGTGAAGATCTGGCGTGTACCATCGCCCGCAAGCTCAGTTCCTTTGGCGGCGGCGGCAATCTGCATATAGGATTGCGCGGTTTCCAAAAGATTTAAGCCCAAGCGTTCGGCTTGTTCTTCAAGGAATTTCATTTCCTCACGCGCACCAGCGCTTGAGCCTGTGATGGTTTCCAGCGCCGTGCCTAACCCCTGAAACGCCATACCAGTTTCATTAACCGAGCGCACAGACGAAATAATACCGGAAATCCCTGCATAAGCCGCCACAAGTCCAGCGGCTTGGCGAAACACATTATTCAAGGCGCGTGCGGTTGTATCAACGGCCTTCAAACCAACACTAGCAGGCTTGGTCGAACGCTCAATACGCTCAAAAGCCTGCTCACCGGTGCGCCCGATGCGAGAAAAGGTATCCTCAACCTTTTTCCCGTCCACCACGGCAAGGCGGATCGACATGTTTTTAGTCTTTGCCAATTCTTACAAATCCTTTAAATTTGAATTAACTGATAAAAATGAAAGCGCATGCCTGAATGGAAGACCTCAGACAAGAAATCGAAGCCATAAAAGAACGAAACAAAAGAGTCGAAGCTGATAAAGCATGGGAAACCAGCACTTTCAGAAAAGTATCTATTGTTCTGGTAACTTACTGTTTAGCAACATTACTTATGTGGGTAATAGGAGTTGATAAACCCTATATTTCTGCTCTTATTCCTACTTTAGGCTTTTTCCTTTCAACGCTTTCATTAGGTTTTCTTAAACAGTTTTGGAAAACTCGAATTTACGATAAATAATTCCTACTCCTTATGAGCCATTAAGGCTTTGGTGATACCGGTTGATAATGCGGGCAACAGCTCTCCCATCACGGCCATGTCATAACCCAGCGCGGATGCGAGGCTTAAGGCTTCGGATAGAGGAAAGCTGTTTCTGATTTGCGGGGATATGCGAACGGCAATATCCCAGGCTTGAAAACCCTCTAGGCTTTCGGGGGCGTTTTCTTCGAACGGGCAGTCTTCGCATGTTCGGGGGCAGTTCCCGCAATATCCTGCGCCGTCTCCGAAGTGCCATTCGGCGCGACGCTCAAGTCTTTTTTTTCAGCTTCAATCAACTCCCGCACGCCTGTGTATTGCTGGGAAAAGCTGGCGGCGATTGACCAAAACCCTGTCATGAGTTCATCGATCTTTTCAGGGGTAACGGGGGCTTTTGCGTCACCTTTCGATTCCAAAATACCTTCCCAATCAATAATGGCGGCGCGTGCAAGACCGCGTGCCAGATATTCCTCGGCCAGCGCTTCACGGATTTCTGGATTTTCAACATCAGGGAGATCGTCAACAGATGCGCCAATTTCTTTTCGCTTGCGGTATTCTGCGCCAAGCTCCGTCAGGCGCTTGTTCATAAAGGCGCGCGCGGCATAGAAAATCGGGCTGGTGCATGGGCGCACTTTTACTTTCACGCCCAAACCCAGTTCAAGCCAATAGGCTTCTGTTTGGATATTGAGTTTTAACATTAATAACTCTCCACATCGTTGATAAGGGTGATTGTGACCATGTTTCCCAACACGGCATCTTTTGCGCCTTGATAATCGTAAGACGCTTCAATTCCATTTGGCCCCGAAATGGAGCGTTTCGGTTTCGGCAAATAAACCTCGTGGCACTCAATGACCAGCTGACGATTGGCATCGATGATGTAAGACAATTCCAGATCAATCGGTGTGCCGGCACGCGCCGCATCCATCAATGTGGTATCGGCATAGCGCACGGTGATATTTCCACTTAAAGAAGCAACGCCCGGGTCAACGCCATCGATCTTGCCGTCATCACGTATTGTTTCGATACGCTCCAGATTGTTGCTATATGTAAGCGCCGCAGACGTCACATTCCCCAGCGCTTGACCACCTTGTTTGACCGAGCCTTGGAATTGCGAAAACCGTGTGTAATCGGCTTGGCTTGGATTGGCATCACGCGTGACTGTTTGCGGTGTTTCACCTTGACCGATCAAGCCAACGGTGATTTGTGCTTCACCAGATCTAGCAAAATTAAAGGCGATGCTATTGGCACGCACGCCTGTAAATAGAGGGAAGTCAGGAATTTCAGGCAAGCCAACTTCCACCGCAATACTAGGCAACGTGATCGCCCCCGATTTAAATTCATGGGTATAAGGATCATCACCTGTGGTGGTTGGTGCGCCAAACATGGCTTTGAGCCACAAACCGATATTGCGAAGATCAATCGGCACAACAACATCGCCATCCACGTTGATCACATCCTGAAACGGCGCAGTCGGATCACGACCTAGCCCCAGAACATTGGATTCAATCAAACCTTGCGCCGAGTCCAAATCAGACGACACAAAGGGGATGACATGAAAAGCCCCCGCATTCGGGGGTGTTCCATAGGTGGTTTCAAAACCAAGTAACATGCGGGCATTCCACCCGTAAGCGCGTGACATATTTTAGTCCTCCTTTATTGAAGTGGGTTAAGCGTTGTGTATTCAAGTGTGATCGGCACGACTGCTGCTTTAATGGCGGGCGCACCGTCCACGGTTTCGGTTAAAAATTCAGGCGAGCCGATGGACATGTAATCCACCGCACCTGAGAGCGTTGCATCAGCGCCGAGAACATCACCCAGCGCCACCAGCAATGCATCCAATGCCGCATCACGTTCATCGGGTTTTGGCTTTTGCACCAGCACCTCCAGTTCCGCGACATGGGCATAGTGATACCTGGTTGGGGATAGTGTGATTTCTGGCTCTCCCGCATCACCATCACGCAGAATGAGTAATCCCGATGTTGGGATTTTGGTGGGTAATGGCTCATTCCTTAAAACGGCAATGCCGTTCATCCCATTTTGCAGGCATAAAAAAAGGCCCGCTAAGGCCTGTTCTCGTTTTGATGTCATGTTTGTTTATCCTATTCATCTGGCCAGTTTTTCAAAATCAGCCGTGGCAATTTGTCATACCAGCGCTTGGCTTCTTCATCGAAACGGATCAGTTTTGTCAATTTGACCTGCGGCACAAGCCAGAACATCACGGCAGTTGAAAGATTACGACCTGTTTTCAGGTTTCTCTGACTGGCTTTACGAAAGCCACGCATATCGCCTGTTTTACGGCTGTAAGATGCCTGCACATTTTCGACCACCAGCAATGATGGACCATTTCGCCGATACACAAAGCGGAGCTTGCCATAGCGATGCTCAGGAAAGTTGGACGGATTGATCCGCTTACCGCCCATACCGCGCTTTGGCGCATTTGGCGTTGGAACAGCCAACCACCAGCCATCTTTTGATTTAATGACCGTACCTTCATCAAAACCCGCCATGATCTTGCTGGCTTTGGTATAAACCAACCCTGCAGCACGAATGGAGTTTTGCCCACGCGGGTAAATATCACCGCGCCAGGTATTGGCCATGCGTTGCCCCAAACCTGATGAATGAACCTGACGACGCATGGACATTTTCAGACCATTTGTGGCTTCACGAATGCCGAGCGTGATGGCGCGTTCTGCCGTTTGATATTCTTCCTTCATGTATTGTTTAAGGTCACCCTCAATAGCTGCTTTCAACCGCATAAGCATCCACCTTTAGAATAAGATTATGCTGATCTTTCACGGGTTCGCCTTGCATGGTGTAACGCTTGCTATCCAAAACAATAGACCCTAGCGTTTTGCCTGCAGGAATATCAGCAAGGCGCACTTCAAACATATCCGTTTCCGAATGCACCCGCGCATCAAACACATCCGTGATTTTGTCTGGCAGGCGATGGATCACCAGCGCGTCGGCTTCCGTTTCATCAGCAAAGATGAGACGTGCCGTTTTCCCAAAACGATTAAACAGCACGTCCACCGATTTTATGGCACTATTCCTGAACGTCATCGCCAGATGCCTCATCAGCCGCTAACTCTTTTTGATAAACCTCCCACGCTTGATCCCGTGTTTCGGCAGAGATGTTTTGACCAAGAACAGCCTCTATCGCTTCCACCTTTGGCTTGCCGTTTTTGGCAAAGTCGGTTTCAGGATTGAGGATTTCAATCGCCTCGATCACATCATCAATGGCGGGTTCGGGTTGCTGGGTCTGGGCAGGCGTTTGTTCTGCCACAGCCGAGGCATCCGCCGATTTGGCAAAGCCACGCTCAATGAGTGATTTTGCCTCCTCATCAGAAATGTCAACGGGTTTGCCTGGCAGAATAGTTTTGCCGTCAACATGCAGGGTAATGATTGCAGTTATCTTCATGGTTTCAATCCTCCCTTAGCGCACGGTTGCACAAAATGATGCATTCGGACGATACGGCACAAGAAGCGGCGCAGATTGTAACAACAACCAGCGTACAGCAGGATCTTCCTCCAGCCATGATTTCGAGAAGAAGCGCTGAGCGCGATAGGCCGCTTTTTCATCCTGAATGACACCATAGCAACGTGTGCCTTCAAGCTGGGATGTACTGCCGATTAAAACCGTGTAATCAGGAAGCAGTTTTTGCACCTGATCGCTTTCATCGACATAACGGTCATTATAAACCCAGAAATCCAGATCACCGATTGAGCCAACATAGCGGGCAAGCTCATTACCCTGACCAAAGGCAATCGGCCCCAGATTAATGCCCGCATTATCACGCAAGCGTCGAATATCAAGGAGCTTTTCAACGGACGCATCCGCCTTAAATACACGCCATGCCAGCGCGTCCATCACTACTGTACGGGCAACCGCGCCTGATTTCTCCTGCACTTTAGCAACCCAATCTTCAAGGTTATTGAGCGCATTCACACCTGTTTCGCCCCAGCGGGATGAGCCAGCCAATGCGACGGTCAATTCAGGATCACGCTGAAAATCAACCACCACCGTTGGATAATCTTCACCGGCGACAGTGATTTTACCTGTTCGCAAGGCTTCTGCCGCCATGACTTCCTCACGGCGGGTGAGGTTTTCAAGCTGCTTGGTCAATGTGCGATTAAGATTGGCTTCAAGGCGCTGTTGCGGGGTTAGCGTTCCACCAATTTTTTCACCAATGGAACGCTTGAGTGGACGGCTTGGATCAAAGCGGCGTTTGTCTTTGGCGTAAGCGGGCTTAAAGCTCTTGGTGATATAGCCTTCATCATCCACGACTTTACCGGCCACTA
>NZAJ01000092.1 GCA_002687495.1 Micavibrio sp.
AACTTGGTGCGGTCTTATCCGTAAAAGAATATGCTTCTACCACAGGCGCGGGAATGCTCGATAATCTGCTTGCCCTGCCCCATGAATTTATTCTGTGCCAGAGTTTTGGGTTTGTCGATCGGCAGACATCACTGTCCGCTATGAATGAGGCCGAGCGTAAAATGATTGCAACAGAATCCGGTGCAGAAAGCCTTATTCTGGATATTCAGGATGCGCGTAATGATCTGGCCTCCGGCCTCTCGACCTTTGGCGAGCATCATATTTCTCTGACCGTCCATGCAGGTGATAAAGACAGGCTCGATTTCGGGATCAGCGATATTTTGAGCGTCTTTACCAATATCGGACTAATATCCGCGCGAGAAGATGTAAATTTAGAACCTGCATTTTGGGCTAATCTTCCGGGGAATTTCAGCTATATTGCAAGGCGTTCTCTGATTTCGAATAAGAATTTTGCAAGTTTTGCGAGCCTTCACACATTTCCGGCCGGAAGCAAAACTGGCAATCACTGGGGAGAAGCTATCACACGGCTCGAAACCACGTCTGGTACTCCCTACTGGTTTAATTTTCATGAGCGGGATGTCGGCAACTTTACTGTGATCGGCCCAACCGGAACAGGTAAAACAGTCCTCCTCACCTTCCTCATGGCGCAAGCACAGCGCGTAAAACCAAGATCAGTCTATTTTGATAAGGATCGCGGTGCTGAAATTTTCATTCGTGCGATTGGCGGGGATTATACCAATGTCATCTCTGGTGAGCCAACTGGTCTGAACCCTCTGCAAATTGATGATACCCCTGCAAATAGAGCCTTTATAAAAGACTGGCTCGATTTGATTATCACATCAGATGGCGGGGCAAAATTATCACCGCAGGAAAGTGATATTCTCAGCGATGCTATCAGAGCCAATTTTGAAACGCCGCCCCATCACAGGCGGCTTCGATATTTTTCAGAGCTTTTGGCAGGATATGACTCTGGCGATGCATATTCCCTATCAGCCAGAATAGCCAAATGGCACAGCCAAGGCGAAAAAGCATGGCTCTTTGATAATGAAGAAGACACACTTTCGCTTGGCAATTCCACGCTAGGCTTTGATCTTACGTCTATTTTAGATGATGCCGCCTCACGCGCACCATGGCTCATGTATATTTTTCATCGGATATCGTCGCGCATGGACGGGCAAAAGACCATCATCATGCTCGATGAGGGCTGGAAAATGCTCGATGATCCGGTTTTCACATACCGTATCAAAGACTGGATGAAAACAATCCGTAAGCAGAACGGTATTCTGGGCTTTGCTACCCAATCAGTTCGTGATGCCCTTAATTCTGATGTTGGCGATACCATCATCGAACAATCTCCAACGCAAGTGTTCTTGCCCAATAATAAGGCATCCGAAGAAGATTACTGCAAAGGCTTTGGTCTTACCCACCATGAACTCAAACTCATCCGTGAAATATCACCGGATTCACGCTGCTTTCTCATTAAACATGGCAGCGACTCCGTCATCGCCCGTCTTGATTTAAGCGGCATGGATGATTTCATTGCTGTGCTGTCAGGGCGCACCGAAAGCGTCAATCTCATGGATCAAATTATCTCTGAAACCAGCCCTAACCCCGAAGACTGGCTTGGTCTTTTTATTCAAAGGAGAACCCAAACGTGAATAAACCCCTTATCGCAATCATTGCTACGGCCTTGATGCTTATCACACCCAGCTCGTCAAATGCGCAAGGCATACCTGTTTATGATGCCTCCGGATACGCGCAGCTCATAGCCCAGCTTGATGCTATGGCAGATGACTATGCCAATCAGATTGACCAGCTCGAAGAAGCGGTGAGACAAGCCGATGCAATTACCGGAACGCGCAATATGGGCGATGTAGCAAACGGGGTATTTGAACAGCAACTTCGCCAGTATCTACCCAATACCTGGCAGGACACGCTCAATATGATTAACGGCGCGCCTATTCCTAATGGCGCTTTGGGAACACAAAATATCTATAGCAATCTTTATAGTGAGTTTGATCCCTTATCAGGAGCGACAATCATGGCTTCTGATCCAAGCGGACAAGTCGCCAAAGCCATTGACCGCAGAACTGGCACGACCTATGCCGCAATCGCAGCCAGTGAACAGGCTTACAACAATATCCCTGTTCGGATGCAGACTTATGAATCTTTGCTAAGCGAGCTGAATAATAGCGATGATTTAAAAGCATCTGTTGATCTGAATGCCCGCATTGCTGCTGAGAACGGCATTTTGATGAATGAGATTATGCGCCTGAATGCCATTCAAATTCAGCAAAACTCATCCATTGATAACACGCAGCTCATGGAAAACCGCCGAGCGGCAACCTTTAACCAATATGACCCTGATCTCGCAAGGCAGGCCATTGAATTCCCAGATTAAGGAGAAAAGACGCATGAAAAAACTACTCACCCTCTCATTTGTACTGATTGCTTTTAGCGTTTCAGGCTGCTCGCATTACAGTGAAAAGAAAGCCCCTTGCGGCAATAAAAAGACAGCCAGCTTGTCCGGCAATCCTTGTGATCCGCTGCCGATCAATGTGGCAGAGATCACCAAGGCCAAAACGAAGGATCATTCATGAGAAAGACCCTTCTTCTTGCCTTAACATCATTATCTTTGAGTGCCTGCATTCAAGAGGACAATCCCTTGCAGGATGTTGAGACGAACACGCTCGCGCAAAAAATCTTCGAAAGCCAAAACTATAAAAGCTTTTGCGGCAAGATGTGGGCAAATCCTGTCTCTGTAAGTGCAGACGGCCAAAAATATAAAGAATGTGAAGACCGCGCCTCTCTCATTGCCATTTCTCTTAAAGAGGCGGGATTAGGTGATATTTCTTCCCAAAACGTCAAAGCCATTAAGCGTTGGAGCGAAATTGATCTGATTATTGACCGCCTTCAAGACGAAGCACGCAAAAAAGCGCGTGATGACAGCAAAAATCTCTGGGGTGATTGGAGCAAGAAACAAGAATGATCGAGGCTCTCATCAACAATATTGATAGTGTCATTCTCGCATTCGTCCAAGGTGCGTTTGGAAGCCTGACACCTACTGTTCAGCTTCTCTGGCGATTGATGTTCATCATCTTTATTGCCGTCTTCGGATATAAAGTCATTATTTCCGGCCGTTTTGCCGCAACGGACTTAATCGTAAATACATTAAAGATTATCGTTCTCCTGTTAATCGCAACCGAGTGGGATACGTTCTTCCTCCTTGTTTATAATATGGCGACTGATCTGCCCTCCGATGTGGCTGGCCAAATCATGACAGGCGCAGCGAACGCGACGCCCAATGCGGTGGCAACAGATGACACTTCCGCCAACACCATCCTCTCCCAGTTTTATGACAGGGCAATGGATATTGTCAGCGATATTTTGGAAGGGGCTGGCTGGTCGGATTTAGGGAAATATTTTCATGCCGCAGTGATCTGGTTCGGGGCTTTGGCACTCACCGGCTATGCCGCCATGCTGATTATATTGGCTAAGATTGCTGTCGCTATTCTGCTTTCAATCGGGCCGCTCTTCATATTGCTTTTGATATTTACAAATACGCGCAATCTTTTTGAGGGCTGGCTGCGCACACTACTCAATTATGCCATCATACCAATATTCGTCTATGCCCTGCTCGCTTTGCTTCTAACGATTGCAGAGCCGCCTCTTCAAAATCTTGAAAATAATTCAAGTGGGGATGCACAAACCCTTTCATATATCGGCCCGTTCTTCTTTGTATCAATCGTCTCTGTTCTTCTACTGATGCAGATTATGAACATGGCGGCATCGGTCACGGGCGGTCTATCCCTATCAACAATGGGATCGGCAGCTTGGACATCCAGATTGGCATCACGCTTTGGCAAAGGAACGCCCAAAGGCTCATTCCGGGCCGGCGTAATGGGCTACAACCTTGCCCGTCACCCCGTTCAAACAGGAAAAGCTATGGGCGCGCGCCTACGGACAGCAGCAAAAAATATTAGAGGGTTTTAGAAAGTGACCAATACAAAGACACCAGATTATTATAAAAAAGGCGAAACATGGGATCAGGAAGTCATTGCGAATGCCTTGCTATCGCGCAACCGCGCTTGGATCATGGCTTTTTTCTGTATGGGTATCGCTGCGCTCTCTCTTTTGACGCTTATTCTGATCTTACCGCTTAAAACCTTTGAGCCTTATGTTGTGACTGTTGATCAAACTACGGGCTATCTCGAAGTCACCAAAGGACTTTATGATGGAAGTCTCACACAAGATGAAGCGGTAACACAAGCCAATCTTGTGAAATACGTATCTTTGCGAGAACAGTATAATCCGGCCATTTTAAAAGAAAACTATGAAGCTGTAGAACTCATGTCTGATGGGGAAGCCTTGAAGGAATTTCAAGAGCTTTGGTCTGGAACGAACCCCGATAACCCCTCACGAAAGCTTGGCACAAAAGCCTCTATCGACATCAAAATCAAGTCTGTGTCCTTCATCAATGACAAAACGGCGTCAGTGCGTTTTATGCGCGAGGTCAGAGAAAATGACCGCATAAAAACAGGGCATTTCAACGCTGTTATCCAGTTTCAATATTCGCAAAAACCCATGCAGATGAAAGACAGATTTTCTAATCCGCTTGGCTTTCAAGTCACGCATTACCGTATTAACCCAGAAGTATTGGAGAGAGTTCGATGACATTTAAAAAATTAATATTAGGAACAGCCCTGATTTCCTGCCTATCCATATCCCCTGCCCTCGCAGGCAAAGACCCAAGACCAACGAGCGCCGACGCCCGTGTGAAAGTCGTCACCTATCATGAAAATGATGTCTACCAGATCAGAGGACACTATGGCTATTCAACGGTGATTGAGTTTTCGGAAAAAGAGCGCATTCAGACCATTTCTTTAGGCGATACGGCAAGCTGGCAGGTCATGAAGCCAGGCCAGCCCAATATCATGTTCATCAAGCCTTTGGAAGAAGATGCCGAAACCAATATGACGGTCATTACAGATAAAAGGATTTATACCTTCGAGGTAACTGCTGGAGATGCCTATTCGCCTCGATCTTCGGACTTAACCTTCCGGCTCAAATTTCATTACGCCGATGAAGCCGCCAAAGAGCTTGCCTTTATTGGCAGTGTCTCCCAAGCCCATTTTAATCCGCTAGATAACGTCAGCGCCTCGGATTTGAATTTTGATTATAGCTATGCCGGATCAAAACGCCTGCGCCCGATCCGCGCTTTTGATGATGGCGTTTTTACATACTTCCAGTTTGAAGATTTTGACGTCATGCCTGCTGTTTTTAGCGTTGATGAAAACGGTAATGAGCGCCTCGTCAATTTCAATCTTCAAGGTCAATATCTGGTTGTCTCCGGCGTCGGCTCTCAATTCACATTAAGAGACGGTGATACGGCCACTTGCATCTGGAATGATGCTTATCCTCAAGTTGAACCGGCATCTTATGAACCCGAACCCATCGCAGAGCTGAAAGAGGTCAAAGAAATAGAGGTCGCGTCCGTGCCTGTTCCTTCTCAAAAACCTGATATTGCCGCCCTTCAAGCTGAAAAAGAAGAAAAGCCAAGCCTCTTGGCGCAGCTCTTTTCCAATTTTGATAGCCCAAAAACAGCGAGCCTGAATGAGTAAGGATATTATGATATGAATGATCAAACCCCGCCTGATAGCTTCGATGAAGAGCCTAAGCCAAGACCTTTGGATGGTGATCGTGAATTTCCAACCATAGCCCAAGGCTCAAACGCCTCTAAATTTGGAATCTTTGCATTTCTGGCTGTTGGCGTAATCGCAATCATCTTTGTTGCTTTGGATGGAATGGAACAATCCGCGCCGCGTGAGCTAACAACACCTGAAGAAATCGAGTTTAGAACGCCTACCCCGTCCGGCCCTTATATTGAAATTGAGCAGCACGCAGAAGTGCCGCTCGAACAGCTCGTCCCGCCTATTGATGAGCGTGAGTTATATGATCCATTAGAAGCACAGCGCGAGCTGCAAATGCAGCAAGAAGCTTTGCGTTTGGCGCGGGAACAAAAGAAGCGCATGGAAGAGCGCAGACGCTCCCCTCAAATAATCTTTGACAACAGCGGTTCAGCGCCAGCCAATCTTGCAGGTGGCTCGTCTTCACAAGGCGGGCAAGGATCACTTCTTGGCGGCGGTGAACAAGACCCCAATATCGCCTTTGCCAATCAATATGCCAATAGCGATGTAGAAATAGCAACGGCCTTACAGCTACAAAATCTTGATACGCTTGTTACACAAGGCACATTGATTGACGGTATTTTAGAAACGGCCATTCAGAGCGATCTCCCAGGATTGGTGCGCGCGATCGTCAGCGAAGATGTTTATTCCTTTAATGGCTCTCATCTTATTATTCCCAAAGGATCAAAGCTCATCGGGCGTTATCGCTCAGGGCTTGTTCGCGGACAGTCCCGCGTTTTTGTGATCTGGAACCGCCTGATCCGTAATGACGGTGTGAGCATCAATATCGGCTCATACGGCAGCGATGATTTGGGGCGTAGCGGTTTGGCCGGCGAGGTTGACACACATTTCTTTGAACGCTTTGGTTCATCGGTACTTCTCTCACTAATTGATGGGGCGCTCCAGATTGGCGTGAATGCCATAGATGATGACGATCAGGCCACTGTTGCGCTTGATACAGGCACAGATTTTTCAAGATCAGCAGAAATCGCCCTTGATAACTCCATAGGAATACCGCCAACCGTTCATGTTCACCAAGGCGCCCGCATAAAAGTCTTTGTTGGTAAAGATTTGGACTTCTCGCAAGTCGCCGGAAATATTCCAAAAAATTGAAAGGTGCGAGATGAGTTCACACAAAAAACCCGCAAAACCCGCCAACCAATCTTTTGAGCAAAAAGATAGTGCAAAATCTGAGCAATCGGGCGTCTATCTCAAACAATATATGGGGCTGTTCGAGAAGTACCTGAATGATCCCGATATTTCTGAAATCTGCGTGAATAAACCAGGGGAGCTTTGGATTGAAAAAGCCGGTGAGCCTGAAATGCTGTTCATCGAAAACAAAGACATCACCGATGATATTTTATGGCGCTTGGGCCGTTTGGTTGCCAATTACACCGATCAATCCATAGCGGCCAATAAACCTTTACTATCGGCATCACTTCCAAGTGGGGAGCGTATTCAGTTTGCAACGCCGCCTGTTTCCCGCTTTGGCGTCGCACTCTCCATCAGAAAGCAAGTCATGCGGGATTTAAGCCTTGATGATTATCGGGAAATGGGCGCTTTTGAGAGCTTAAAAGAAAGCAGCGTATCCAAAACCGACATTAATCAAACCCTTCAATACCATCTTGATGCTGGCGAATATCAGGACTTTATTTCTGCCGCCATTCGCGCAAAGAAAAATATCATTGTCTCCGGCGGAACATCGACCGGAAAAACCACACTTTTGAATGCAATTTTAAAAGAGATTGAGCCGCATGAGCGTTTAGTCACTATCGAAGATACGCCCGAAGTCATGCCGCCGCAGAAAAATCATGTATCCCTTCTTGCATCCAAAGGCGATCAAGGGCAGAGCAAAGTCACCATTCAGGATTTATTGGAAGCCAGTCTTCGCTTTCGCCCAGACCGCATTCTTCTCGGGGAGTTGCGCGGCAAGGAAGCCTATAGCTTCCTTCGGGCTGTCAATACTGGCCATCCGGGATCTATTACCACAATTCACGCCGATACGCCCCAAGGAGCATTGGAGCAAATCTGTTTAATGGTCATGCAAGCCAATCTCGGCCTCACACATGACCAGATCATGGCTTACATCAGCTCGATCATCGATGTTGTCATTCAGCTCAAGCGCATTGGAGGCAAGCGCATCATCTCTGAAATCTGGTATCCGAGGGGTTCATGAGCGATACAAACATGAAATATCTCTATGGTTTTGGCGGAATCTTTGGCCTTATTCTATATTCATACGCCGCATCACTCATGTTTTTCCTGCTCTCAAAGCAGCCTTTGGAACTCGCAAATCCGCTCTCCATCTGGCTTACCTTTGGAAATGAGATTGACGAGCAAACAGGGTCACGCCTATTTGTAGCCTTTGGCGCCCCAGCTCTTGCGCTCATATTTATTGGCGGTCAAATTTATGACACGTCCTTCAAGGGCAAGGACATTTTCGGAAAAGCGCACTGGGCAACTTTAAGAGAAATCACGAAAGCAAAGCTTTTTGCCAAAACAGGAGTGATCTTAGGCAAATTTAAAAACCAGTACCTCATCAGCGATCATCCCACGCACAGTATTATTGTAGCACCGACCAGATCAGGTAAAGGCGTCGGCATCGTCGTGCCTAATCTCTTGAACTGGCCAGGATCAGTCATTTGCTTTGATGTGAAGCATGAGAACTATAGAAAAACCGCCGGCTTTAGAAAAGAGCATGGTCATGATGTCTTCATGTGGTCGCCAATGGATGAACATGGCCTCTCGCACCGCTATAATCCGCTCGATGCTGTAAGCAAAGACCCGCATCAATGCGTCAGTGATTTACAAGTCATTGCTAAAATTCTGATACAAGATCCGCCTAAAAGCGATCCGATATGGGCGTCTGAAGCTCGCGCACTCTTTGTCGGCCTTGCGCTTTATGTGATGAATAATAATGCCATGCCTTCAACAATCGGGGCGATTAACAGGCTTTTGGGAACTGAAGCCGATTTGGGGGATGTTTGCCGGCATATCGTTCAAACCCATCCAGAGCTTACATCCACAGTAAAAAAATCTCTGATGAATTTTGCGAACAAGGCCGCCAAAGAGCGCTCCGGTGTAAAATCTTCTCTCAATCAGGCCTTAAACTTGTGGGATAACCCGCTTATTGATGCGGCCACATCAAAGACCGATTTTAAAATCGAGGATTTACGCCGTAAAAAACTCTCAATCTATGTCGGCGTTCTAACAGGGCAGATTGAAACGCTCACGCCCTTGCTACGCATCTTTTTTGAACAAATTATCACCAAGCTTTCTATGAAAGAGCCCGGCGAAGATGAACCTCACAAGGTTTTAATGCTGCTCGATGAGTTTCATATGTTAGGCCGCATTGATTCCATGACAACCGCATTCACGCTTTTGGCTGGCTATAATGTGCGCGTGATGGCAGTGGTGCAGTCTTTGAATTGGCTTGATGTGACATATGGCCGTGAAAAACGGAACGGCATTCTGTCTTGCTGCGCCCATCAGATATTTTTTGCAACAAATGATCTGGCAACAGCGCAATATGTCTCCGAAAGCTGTGGCCAGCAGACCGTTGATGTGACTTCCAGATCAAAGAAAAAATCCATGCGCTATGAAGCGCCCATGGATAACGTCTCGCAGCGTGGCCGTCCTCTATCGAAAAACATGAAATGCGCGACTTTCCAGAGAGTAAGGAAATTATCTTGGTGG
>NZAJ01000093.1 GCA_002687495.1 Micavibrio sp.
ACTATCAGAAAGCATAGACTCCCTGGTTGCAGAGCTCGATCAGGTCAAAAGCGATATGGCGAACCTAGCAGCCAAAGCGGCTAACGATCCCAGCTTTGATATTGGTCATAGTGAGCCCTTCATCATTACGGGTCTTACCGTTTTTGTTTTGGCGTGTATTGTCGGATATTACGTTGTGTGGCGCGTTACCCCTGCGCTTCACTCCCCCCTCATGGGCATTACGAACGCTATTTCTTCTGTGATCATCGTTGGGGCACTCACCGCTCTTGCGCCCGTTGATGGCAGCTTCTCCTTCATGGCGTTTTTAGGCGTTATCTTTGCCTCGATCAATATTTTCGGCGGCTTCATTATTACCAGACGTATGCTGCATATGTTTAAAAAGAAAGGCTCTTAAACCACAATGGAAACTCTAGCATCCCTTACATATTTGGTGTCTGCAGTTCTATTTATTCTAGCGCTGCGCGGCCTTTCTCACCCTGAAAGCGCACGACAAGGTTTGAATTTTGGAATTGCCGGTATGGCTATCGCGATTATCACGACTATGATCTTACCAGCCGTTGGTGGTTGGCTTTGGATCGTTTTAGGTATCGGTATTGGCGGCGCTATCGGCACAACCATTGCCCAAAAAATTGAGATGACATCTCTGCCTCAATTAATGGCCGCGTTTCACTCTCTCGTTGGCCTTGCTGCGGTGTGCGTTGCAACCGCCGCTTTTGGTTCGCCGGAAGCATTTAATATTGGCACGCATGACGATATCCACCTCGCCTCTCTTATTGAAATGGCTTTAGGCCTTGCGATTGGTGCCATCACCTTTACAGGGTCTATTGTCGCTTGGGGTAAGTTAGAGGGACGCATTTCTGGCAAGCCTGTTATTTTCGGCGGTCAGCATGCTCTTAATGGGACATTAGCCATTGCCTTGGTACTTCTTATTATCTTACTTTGCGCAACGGAAAGCAGCTTTGTCTTTTTCCTTATCGCAGTTTTAGCTATGGCTTTAGGTGTTTTAATCATCATTCCAATTGGCGGCGCAGATATGCCTGTGATTGTTTCAATGCTGAATTCTTATTCAGGTTGGGCTGCCGCAGGGATTGGCTTTACGCTTCACAACAACCTGCTGATCATTACTGGCGCGCTTGTCGGTGCTTCTGGTGCTATTTTGTCTTACATCATGTGTAAAGGCATGAATCGCTCATTTCTATCTGTCATACTCGGCGGATTTGGCGGTGAGCAATCCTCTGGCGCTGCAGAAGATATGGGCGATCGTCAAGCCAAGATCGGCTCTGCGGATGATGCAGCCTTTATCATGAAGAATGCTTCTAAAGTCATTATCGTTCCTGGATATGGTATGGCGGTTGCGCAAGCACAGCATGCTTTGCGTGAAATGTCTGATATTCTGAAGGCTGAAGGTGTGGATGTTAAATATGCTATTCACCCCGTTGCAGGCCGCATGCCTGGCCATATGAACGTACTTTTAGCCGAAGCGAATGTCCCCTATGATGAAGTTTTCGAGATGGAGGACATCAATAGAGAATTTGCACAAGCTGATGTCGTTTATGTGATTGGCGCGAATGATATTACAAACCCAGCAGCGAAAAATGATGCTGGATCGCCTATTTATGGCATGCCTGTTTTAGATGTCGATAAAGCGAAAACTGTCTTGTTTGTAAAACGTTCACTCGGCTCTGGCTATGCTGGGATTGATAACCCTCTCTTTTTTGAAGAAGGCACGATGATGCTTCTCGATGATGCAAAGAAAATGACGGAAGACATCATTAAAGCTATGGAATAAACCTGATTTTCCGAATTGTTTTTCCTCTTTGTTAATCTTTTTAGGGGCATTATAGAACTTAATATTAGGTCATAATTATATAACACATATATGAATTTTAAGAGCGCCATCATTCCCAATTTAGAGCCTCGCTTTCAAGAACCTGAAGGCTGGAGATGGCACAGTTTCAAAAGAAATGAGCGCGAAATACGTTTCGGCTCCGTCTTTCCAAAAGACAAAGTGCCTGATGCTGTTGTGATCGGACTTGGCGGTCTCTCAGAATTTGCAGAAAAATATTTCGAGATTGCGCATTGGTGCCTTGAGCATAATCTAGCTTTTTGGATAATGGATTGGTATGGGCAAGGACGCTCAGGACGCTATCTAGACAATCCGCATAAACGCCATGCGGTCGATTTCGACGAAGATGTTGAGGACTTACATTATTTCTATATGGAGTATGTTAAGCACGCTTGTGTACATCCTGATGTCGGACGCATCCCTGTCGCCATGCTTGCGCATTCTATGGGCGGCAATATTGGCTTAAGATTCCTTCATAAATATCCTGACATATTTGAATGCGCCGCATTTAGCGCGCCGATGTTTGGCGTTAAAGCCTTATCCGTTATTCCTAAGCCCCTTCGCCTTCTCGCGACATCTAGTCTTAATCGCTTAGCGGGCGAGTCATACGCCTATGGACATGCCGAATGGCGTGAGGATTCACGCCCCGCTCCGGGGGATGATCTTTTTTCTACAGACCCATTTCGTGGTGCCATTCATAATGCTTGGTGCTTAGCAGATCCAGAGCTGCAAGTTGGGCATGTGACTTATGGTTGGGTACATCACGCTGCGCAGTCATGCGATTACATCCAAAGAGTTAAGTTTTTAAAATCCATACAAACGCATTGCCTAATCGGAATGGCGGGCGATGAACATTTTGTCGATAATGCTGCTGTGCAACACGGAGCTAAAACATTAGCAAACGCTAAGTTAATTGAGTATTCTAAGGCTAAACACGAATTGTTAATGGAAAAAAATGAAATAAGAGATGATTTTCTTAATCATTTTTATATACTTATAAAAGAAAATATAATAGAACGCCCCGAAGCCTTGAAACCTTTTTAAATAAAAGGCACTGTAGAGACTGAATGAATTTAAGGAGATAAAAATGGATAATTCCGAAAAAGACAAAATTCGTTTAAGCGACCGCATACTTTCTGCGCTTCAACTTTCGCTTGAGCAAGAAGATCTTAAGATTGCTGAGCTCTTAACTTCAGCGATGGAACAATCCATGACACGTAACACGGGTGGCGGTGAATTTATTGAGCGCCGCGATTATCCGCCTGAGATTGAAGATGCGATGGACATGCTTCATAAGCTTCGCTCTAAAAACAAATAAACATTGACATAATAATTATTATTTTTGTATTAAGCTCTGATGAAAGATTCAGAGCTTAATGTTTATATACGTGATTTAGCGCGTGATGATTTAGAAGACGTTGCCACCATGAAGTCGCACACGGATTCTGCTTTGATTCATGAAAACCATGGCATATTCATTCCGCCATCTGATTTATATCCTTCAAATCTAGATACATACACAACGCTCTTTAACGCAGAGGCAGACGGAGAGAGCAAGCTTATCACGGCTTATATGCGTGGGTTTTATAAAGATCACAAGCTCAAAGCCTTCATTCGTTTTCATACGGAGGCAACCCTGCCATCTGGAAAAGTTGATGATCTTTACGTCCATCCTGACATGTGGAAGCAAGGCGTAGGAAAAGCACTCCTAGATAATGCTTTTAAAACATTCAAATAGGCTGGCAAGCGTGTAGCTCTTATAGATACTTACGCAGATCATGCTGGAGCTAATGCATTTTATCAGAAGCTTGGAGGAAAGATTTTAAAGCCAGAAGTAATTGGCTCAGAAGTAAATACAACTTATTACAGTTTTAATTTAGAGGCCTAAAAGATGAGCACACAAAACATCAAACCCCATAGACCTCATGTCAGAGATTTAAGCGTAGCATATTTGGATAAAATCACTCTTATCGCGACAAATGCCATCATACAGCATTTCCCAAACGTCAGATTTAACAAACCTGTTTTTCATAGCCTACAGCAAAATAAACGTGAAGACCTATCCGATCTTTTTCAAAAATATTCTTCAAAACCAGTATATCCTTACCTCGACCAAAGCGTTAAAGGCTATACGCGTGGTTATTTTGATAGCAGCAATACATTAAAAGGATTCAGCTTTTACTCTAAAAACCCTGATTTGATTGGTGAGTTTTTCATGCATAGCCTATATGTTGACCCTAAATTTCAAGGTCAAGGTATAGGGACATCGTTACTACAAGATGCTTTTGATACCGCCATAGCGGATGGGGCGGTCACGCTACGCTTGGAAGCGCCATCCGAACGCATAAAAACTCATGATTTTTATCAAAAAATGGGAGGCATCCCAGATAATCGTCGACTTATAGGAAAACAAGGAAAATCAATCCAATATAGCTTTGATCTCTAAAGCTTTAGGCAATGAGCGTTTTCCACTCATCTTCACTTAGAACTGTCACACCAAGCTCATTTGCTTTTTTGAGCTTAGAGCCCGCATCTTCACCCGCGATCACATAATCTGTTTTCTTAGACACAGAGCCAGCAACTTTAGCCCCTAACCTCTCGGCTTGCGCTTTCGCCTCGGAGCGCGAAATATTAAGGCTGCCTGTAAAGACGAGGGTTTTACCTGCAACCGGACTATCAACTGCTTTTGGCGCTATATAGGGTTTCACTTCGATATGCTGCATTAGTCCATCGAGGACATCCTCATTATGGCTTTCGGAGAAAAAACCAATGAGATCATCAGCCATAGATGCCCCAATACCGTCCATATTAATGAGGTTCGTATAGGCTTCTGCTTCGTGATCACTCGCCTGCTTCATCGCCAAACGTAAAGCTTCAAAGCTTCCATAGGCGCTTGCTAGCATTTTTGCCGTAGCTTCTCCAATTTGACGAATACCCAACGCATAAATAAAGCGGTTTAACTCGATTACACGGCGCTCATTTATAGAAGCAAAGAGATTTTTCTCAGATAAATCACCCCAGCCTTCGCGCGCGCGAATGGGCGTTAAGCTCCCCTTATTACGCTCTTCTAGCGTAAAGATATCAGGCGGGCTTTTTATCAAGCCATCTTCATAAAATTCTTCGATGATTTTTGCGCCGAGCCCCTCAATATCAAAAGCAAGTCTTGAAACAAAATGCTTTAAGCGCTCAACAGCTTGTGCGGGGCAGATCAAGCCCCCCGTACAACGAATAGCAACCTCACCCTCCTCGCGTATAGCCAAAGAGCCACATCGCGGGCATTCATGCGCTATCTCAAATTTTGGCGGGTCTCCCTCGCGCTTATCAAGAAGCACCTCAACAACTTGGGGAATAACATCGCCTGCGCGTTGTATAACTACATAATCGCCGATGCGAATATCTTTGCGCTCAATCTCGTCTTGGTTATGCAGCGTTGCATTCGACACGACCACGCCGCCCACAGTGATGGGCTCTAGGCGCGCCACTGGCGTTAGCACTCCCGTTCTTCCGACTTGCACATCAATATCAAGCAGCTTTGTCACCGCTTTTTCTGCAGGGAATTTATGCGCAATCGCCCATCGCGGTGAACGCGCAACAAAGCCAAGGCGCTCCTGTAAAGCCAGATCATTTACCTTATAGACAATCCCATCAATGTCGTAATCAAGATCGGCGCGCCCCTCCAAAACCTGCTCATAGTTTTGCATGAGGCCCATAAGATCGTCACTGATCGCATAAAAAGTCTCAGGGATACCAAAGCTTTTTAATTTCTCGCGCACTTCATAATGGCTTTGCCCAAGGCTTTCGCTCACCTGCCCTAATGCATAGCCGAGAAAGGCTAATGGACGCTCTTTAGTCACCTCCACATTCAATTGGCGCACAGAGCCAGCCGCTGCATTACGCGGATTGGCAAATGTTTTACCGCCGCGCGCTTCTTGCGCCTTATTGAGTGCTTCGAAATCTTTCTTCCCCATATAGATTTCGCCGCGCACCTCTAGGATTTCTGGTGCATTGCCTTTGAGTGTGTGCGGAATGCCCTCAATTGTTTTAACATTTTGCGTGATGTCTTCGCCTTCCGCACCATCGCCGCGCGTTGCTGCTTGGATTAAAACTCCCTGCTCATAACGCAGAGAACATGACAAGCCATCGATTTTAGGCTCGGCGATAATTTCTAAAGGGCTAGCCTCTTCCATATTGAGAAAGCGCCGCGTCTTAGCCAGCCATTCATTTAGCTCCTCTTCACTAAAAACATTACCGAGCGAGAGCATCGGAATTTCATGGCGTATTTTGGCAAAGCCTTTCGCTGGCGCAGCTCCTACTGTTTGGCTTGGGCTTGCTGCATTTTCTAGAGAAGGAAACTCGCTTTCCAGCTTTTCAAGCTCTTGGCGTAACTTATCATACTCGGCGTCTGATAAAGACGGGGCATCGTCTTGATAATATTCAGCGTCTGCTTTGCGAATTTTCTTCACAAGCTCGGCATGCTTTAACTTCGCCGCATTCAGCGCATCTTCTTTGTCCATATCAAATAAGCTCATAGATACTTTTTTAGCATAGTTATTACGCGCGGGTCATCACGGTTTAACAACTCATCCGACACTTTGTTATTGACATAATCTTAAAAATCATTAGATTAGCGTATTATTATTAAAATGAGTATGCAATGAGTAACGGCAACCAAATACAGGCCGAAGCGCCTAAATCTATTACAGAGCAAATTACGGATCAGATCGATAATATTGATCCTGACTTTGATAAGCTCCCCATAGAGGATCAATATCTAATCGATGATGTTATAAAAATGTGCTGCGAGCCTGGCGTTAGAAAATTATTAGGCATGCAGCTTGTTTCCGTTAATGGAGACTCTAAGCTCCTCAATGAGAAAAAATTAATCGATAAACAATTAGACATTCCCGGGGTGTTTAATGTTAAATTTCATCCACTACAATATCGCTCACTTCACTTCAGGCATTTCATCGGTGTAGAGCCAGAAAATGCGCCTTTATTTAATCATCGTCAAGTTCAAGCGCTTGTTTTACGCAGATCTTGCAGCCCTTTCCAAATCAGCGATCTCTTTAGCAATGAAGAATATAAGAACGTTGCCGAGCGCTTTTTCTTAGATAATCGTCAGGGTATGAATATGCATGCTTATGGGGAGACGCTAGCCCACCACATAAGTGGTACTGATGATCTCATCAGAGTACTAAAATTCATGAAAAGCTTAGATAAAATCACTTATCCAAGACCTGAAATCATCGCTGCACTTTTAACAAACAATAGAGATGGTGTAATGAGCGCCTTTAAAGGTAAGCAGCAAAATTTCTTTGATGCTTTATTCTATTTTGAGAGAAACATTAATGCCTTCATTGAAGAACATGTCCCTCAATATTCTAACGATATTAATATTCAAGCCATCCAAGAGATGAGTGCAAGCGCCATAGTTCTAAAGCGCTTTTTCGACCCGGTCGTTGATGCAGGCGGTATGAGCCAGCAGAGCATGCAAGAAAAAATCGAGGCAAAAGAAAAAATGCCCGAATTTACTGATATTTTTAATGACCGTACATGCTACGAGCCGTTACAACAATTCCAAGCTAAAGATGTAAGCTTGCTCTATGATTTTATATGCTTAGATGATCCAGACAAATTTGAGCAGCTTCACGAAGTCTTTAAGAGTGCGCAATTCGCAGAAATTGATTACTCTGCTCTGAATGCGGCGATGCAGGGCTATAGCACGAAACCACAAACGCTCGAAGACGTATATTTTGATATACCTAAATTCTAGGTATTAAGCTGCTTTTTCCAGCAATTTATCAGCTGCGGCGCGGGCTTCTATTGTGATTTCAGCCCCTGAGAGCATCCGCGCAATTTCTTCACGGCGTTCTTGATCGCTCTTAAGAGGGGTGATTGATGTGCGCACGTCATCTTCGCCGCTCTTATGCACAATCCAGTGATGATTTCCGCGCGCTGCGACTTGCGGAGAATGCGTCACCACCATGACTTGATGGGTTTTTGCAAGCATTGCCAAGCGCTCACCCACAGCATCTGCAACCGCGCCGCCAATGCCTGTATCCACCTCATCAAATATTAGCGTGCCCGCGCTTCCTACCTGCGCGAGCACAACTTTTAAGGCTAACATAAAACGCGCCATCTCGCCGCCAGAGGCGATCTTAGAAAGCGGCCCCGCTTCGGCACCGGGATTAGTTGCAATTAAAAAGGCGACATCATCAATACCCTGCTCGCCCCAATTCTCGCGTGGCTTTTCGTTCAGCGCGGTTACAAAACGCGCCTTTTCTAACTTCAAAGGCACAAGCTCTTTCATCACCGCTTGATCAAGTTTTGCTGCATATTCAGCGCGCACATCGCTAATATCGAGTGCCAGCTCTTCATATTTTTGTGCAGCTTTATTAGCTTCAATTGAGAGTGCAGATAAAATATCATCTTGTGCTTCGATGGTTTCGAGGCGCTGCTCAAGCTCGGTTAATTTATCACCCAGCCCTTCGACTGTGCACTCATGTTTGCGTGCAGCAGAGCGCAGCGCATAGAGACGATCATCGACATCTTCAAAGCGATAAGGTTGATCTTCCATATCCATGAACATGCCATCAATTATGCTGCGTGCTGCATCGAGTTCAGCGCTCGCGCGATCCATCGCTTCCATGATCTCAGCGGATTTTTCGCCGATTTTATCTTCCGCTCTACCGATCACGCGATAAGCTTTTTGGATCATCGCATCGGCGCTACCTTCTGCGGTGAGATAGCCATGCGCGGCATTTAAAGCCTCTAAAACTTGATCTCTATTTTGCAGCGATAATTTTAGTTTCGAGAGCTCTTCTTCCTCACCTTGTTGCGGGGCTAATTTGTGCAGCTCCTCTACAACGTGGCGGAGATATTCTTCTTCCTCGCGCAATTTTTGTGCATTTTCTTCAGCGCTTTGCAGCGCTTTTTCGGCGCTGCGCCAAGCTTTAAAATATTGGCTAAGCGTGTGAACTTTTTCATCCAGCCCTGCATATTCATCGAGCAAGCCGATATGATGAATGGGGTTGAGCAAGCTATGTGTGTCGAACTGGCCATGAATTTCAACAAGGCTATCCCCGACTTGGCGAAGGAGATTGGCACTGATCGGCACGTCATTAATATAGGCTTTTGATTTCCCATCACTGCCCAGTGTGCGGCGCAGGATCAGCGCTTCACCTGCATCAATATCAAATTCCGCTTCTTGTAAAATCTTATAGGCTTTGTGAGTGGGCGCAATCTCGTAACTGGCTGTAACGCTCGCCTTATCCGCACCTTTTCGCACCAGACGGCTTTCCGCGCGCGCCCCTAAAGCAAGGCCAAGCGAATCGAGAAGGATGGATTTTCCGGCGCCCGTTTCTCCTGTGAGCGCACAAAGGCCACGCTGAAAATCTATTTCCAGCTTTTCAATGAGAACAACATTGTGAATCGTTAAGGCACTCAGCATATCGTCACTTTAGATGATTCTACGCCTGTTTGTATAGCGGCTATGACGGCCTATCCAATGGAAAGAGGCGCTGGCGGTGCCCCGCTTTGCCCATCATTGCCGGGCTGCATCTGCGCGATAATTTCGTTATACTCAGCCATGCCTTTTTTCAGGCCACTTTGCTCTTTAATTTTACTGAATGTTAAACCGCCAAATTTTTCGGGATGAGTTCTGACATAACGATCAATCACTACCCACGTGGTTTTAATGCCGTTTTTAAGGAAAACATCGCCTGTTGTCTTGGACGTTGGCTCCTCACCATCATGGCTCTTGATCCAATCTCTTGTTAGATCTACAAGATCCTCGGCGGTATAGCTGTGTACAGTAAAGCCACGTTTTTCTTTACAATCCGCAAGAGATTTATATTTCGGCTCATCCTCGTCATTCAGAATATGTTTTGGAATATTTAGAGTAATATTTTCCCAATTCGTTTTTATGCCATTTGGTAAAATGACTTCTCCTGAATGCATAGATGGTTCCTCACCCTTATGGGTTTTAATATATTCTTTTATCACTTGATCAAGAATATCTTCAGTCAGTTTCCCACTTAAGCCCATCGCTTCGGTGAAATCTGTAACGAGCTTATAGCACGACGTTAAGCCTCTTAATTTTTTTTGAAATGCCATGTACAGACCCCCTCTCGTACTCCCATCGGGTAAATAAATCTTATTTTTTTTCAAGGTCGAAGAGCCTGTTTCCTCAATCTCCTTTTTAAGGATTTTTATATAAAGCGCTTCACTGAGCGGGATTTTTTCAACGGCTTTGCTCTTATCCTCAACCGCTTTATGAAAGATAGCTTTAAAGGGTTTTTCTCGTTTTTCGTTATCTAACGGGCTTAATAAGCGCGCGATAAAGGAATCGATATTAGAGCCTTGCGGCTCGCGTCTCATACCGGGGAGCGCGGCGATCATTTTCTTATTTATTGTCTCGAAATATTTCGCCGGATAAATCACGTTAGAGCTAAAACAAACTTGGCCGACCTGATCACAGAGTAAAAGCTGCATTCCTTTTTGCGGATCGCCGCTTTCATCATGGATGTTAATCAGCACATAAGGATGTTTACGCATTGAGTCTGGATCAAGCTTACTCACTTTAATGTCTAGATGCTCTGTATGGATGCCGCGCTGCTGTAAATGCGTGAGCACGCTCGCGATACGCGGCCAGCTTTTTAGCTCATAGCTGCTGCCACTGCCCTCACCCGTAAAGGCAGGCGTTTGGCGCAGTGGTTCCACCAGTACTTTTTCTAAATGCTCAACAGATGCGCCCGCTTCTTCTAAGAGGCTGAATAGCTCCTCTAAATTCTCAGCGTTTTTCCATGATTGAGCAATATTTTCTAGTGCCTGATCGATATAGTCTGCGGCTTGTAGCTTCTCGTTTATATGAGCGTCTTGAGGTGCTTTCATATAAGAAAGCTCTTCTGTTGCCTCCAATAAGAGATCATCAGCCTCTTTTGAGCCATCATAAAGCGCGGCCAGCTCTGAGCACTCACCGTGGGCTTTGTTAAAAGCCTCTAAGCTTACGTCCTTATATTTTCCCTGATGTGCAGGATTAGTGCTTGTCGTTTCACTCGCCATAAATAGCCGCCATAAATTTTATTCTTATTATTGGGGCGGACTATATACAAAATATGTAAAATATTCAAGCTTTTATTATTCAGGCCTTAGGAGCGATTCGATTGAGCGCTCCACAAGACCGCGCTCATCTTCAACCAACTGCCTTTGCTGAGGATCAAGCAAAGCATAGCTGCGCTCATACCAGCTACTACCAGGGTAGTTATAGCCTAACACCGCGGCAACTTGCGTTGCCTCATTTTGCAGGCCGAGCGTGACATAAATCTCGACTAAACGGTGTAAAGCTTCGGCTGTATGGCTGGTAGTTTGGTATTTTTCAATCACGCTTTTAAAGCGATTAATCGCGGCGTTTAGATGGTTGCGCTCTAGGTAATAGCGGCCGATCTCCATTTCTTTACCGGCGAGGTGATCGACAACAAGATCACGTTTTAGTGTGGCATCACGCGTGTAGCGACTATCGGGGAAACGGCGGATCAAGCTTTCGAAAGCCGTAAGCGCATCTTGTGACATACCCTGATCACGCTCTACGCCAGATATCTGACGGTAATAGCACAGCGCCTTGAGGTAATATGCGTAATCAATATCGCTGCTGCCTGGGTGAAGTTCAATAAAGCGATCCAAAGACATTACAGCTTCGTCATAGCGCTCGCCTTCAAAGTAAGCATAAGCTGCCATGAGCTGGGCTTGCGTTGCCCATTTTGAGTATGGATGCTGGCGCTCGACCTCTTCAAAATCTCTTGTCGCGGCGATATATTCACCATCATCAAGCGCTTTTGCTGCGCGGTTATACAGCACATCTGCGGTTTCTTCGACCTGCACATCTGTGCGCTCGCCATTTGAAGAGCAGCCAGCAAGGAGTGCTAGAATACATGTAGAGAAAATTAAGCCGGATATACGCATATTATGATCGCCTATTTATTTCAAAAGTGGATATAGCTTAATACCCAACTTTGAGAAGGTCGAGTCTTTATGGCTTAAGCATCCACGATTTCATAAGCGTCTTTATCAGCGAAGAGCGCATGAAGAATTTCATTATTCATTTCATGGCCTGCTTTGAAACCATCGTAACGGCCTTGGATTGGTGCACCAGCAAGATATAGATCGCCGATAGCGTCTAAAAGCTTGTGGCGGATAAATTCGCGCTCGCAGCGCAGGCCTTCCGGGTTCATGATTTTTTCGCGATCTAGGACAATGGCGTTGTCTAAAGAAGCGCCCTGCGCCAAGCCAATGGAGCGCAAATACTCACCTTCGTGATAGAAACCAAAAGTACGGCACTCTGCGATGTCATGCATAAAGTTACCATTAAGTAGTGTTGTTTCGAATGCTTGCTTGCCGATCTGTGGATGATCAAATTCGATCTCGCCACAGAAAGAAGCTGTGTCAGCGGGGCTAAGTTTTACGCGCTTACCGTCTTTTTCTACGCTTACATCTTTTAAGATACGGATAACTTTACGAGATTGTTCTTGCTGCTCGATACCGGCATTTTTGATCATCTCTACGAATGGTAAAGCAGAGCCATCCATGATTGGCACTTCCGCACCATCAAGCTCTAGAATTGCGTTATCAATGTTACAGCCGCGTAGTGCTGACATCAGGTGCTCGATCGTTCCTACGCCAACACCGTCTGCGTTTGAAACATAAGTGCACATGCGTGTATCACTCACTAAATCCCAACGTGCTGGAATTAGATTGTCAGTTTTTAAATCATCGATATCAGTCCGCACGAACGCGATCCCGCAATTTTCAGGAGCAGGTTTAATTGTCAGTGTAATTTGTTTACCTGAATGCAGGCCAACGCCTTGAATAGATGCCTGCTGTTTTACGGTATTTTGTGTCATTCTTCGTGCCTAGCTACTTCTTAGTCTTATTCGTTTTATAAGTTTTAATGATCCGCTTTAGGTTATTGCTTCTTCTTATATAGATCTTAAGGCGGATTTATTACATTAAAATATGCTTATAATATAGGCGCAGCCTCGCTCAATAGCTAATCACAGTTTATTTCTTTTTGTTACATTGCAACATAAGAAGCGCTAGGAAGCGCTAGTAAGAAAAAAAGCCCCTTTAATAAGGGGCTATAGTTTCGTGTAAAATTCTTCAAATGCGGCTTTAGTTTGCCTGTCTGCGCAGGAACGCTGGAATATCTAGCTGATCATCCACGTTTTCGGCAGGCTTTGCCGGCGAATCAATGGCTAAAGAGCCTTGAGACGGCGCGATTGGCGCAGAGGTTTGCATAGCTGGCGTTGATGGCGTTGGCTTTTGTCTTGGTGGCTGCGCAATTGCAGGACGCGCACCTAATGTATCGCCAAGTCCTTCGATATGCTCTTGTACGCTCCCTGTAATTCTTTCGAAGAGTGAAGGTGTGCGTTTACGCTGCTGCTTTTGCTGCGCATTTGATTTTGGCGGATTAAGCGACATTGAAGGCGCAGACATTGCTGTTTGCTCAGGCTGCTTTTCCTCAGCCGCTTTTTCGGGCACATGTGCGCCGTGGAAACTGCTGATATAAGATGCTGCACCTGATGGCGCTTCTACCGGCTTAGGCGGAATGAACGCATCATTAAAACGTGTGCCTCTTAAGGCTGTGTTGCGTGCAACTCCAGCATTTTCTTCACCTTTACTTGTATCGGCAAATTCACCCTGATCAAACATATCAACACCACTTTCAGAGCGAGCCGCTTTTTGCTTTTCTACAATTTGCTGCGCTGGTGTTTGCGTCGGTGATGGCGCTTTTATACCTTGTATTGTCTTTGCTGAAACAAAAACAGGCGGTTGAGATGTAATCGAAGTACCACCGTCAGTCGGACCACCAGTAGGCTGCACCGCATCCGTGTTTGGTGTTGCGCGCTCAAGGCCATTACCACCTGAAAGTGATGCTGCACCTTCTTTTTCAATACCTGTAGCAACGATAGATACGCGCATACGGCCTTCAAGATTTTCATCAAATGTTGCACCAAAAATGATATTCGCTTCTGGATCAACTTCATCACGAATACGGTTACATGCTTCATCCGCTTCGAAGAGTGTCATGTCATAACCACCAGTTACATTGATGATTACACCATGCGCGCCTTTCATTGATACATCATCAAGAAGCGGGTTATTAATCGCAGCTTCTGCAGCTTCAATAGCGCGTTTTTCGCCCTCAGCTTCGCCAGTTCCCATCATCGCCTTACCCTGCTCAAGCATCGCTGTGCGGATATCTGCGAAGTCCAAGTTCACAAGACCTGGGCGCACCATAAGATCTGTTACGCCGCGCACACCCGCTTGAAGAACCGAATCAGCCATTTCAAAAGCTTGTGCAAATGTTGTTTTCTCATTGGCAATGCGGAAGAGATTTTGATTCGGAATAACGAGCAAAGTATCAACATAATCTTGTAGCTCTTTAATACCATTTTCAGCAGACTTCATGCGGTGTGAGCCTTCAAAATGGAAAGGCTTTGTGACCACACCTACTGTCAAAATACCGCGCTCGCGACATGCTTTAGCAATTACCGGCGCAGCACCTGTACCAGTACCGCCGCCCATACCACATGTGATAAAGGCCATATTCGCACCTTCAAGGTGACGTAAAACTTCTTCCAATGATTCTTCAGCCGCCGCTTTACCAACTTCCGGCTTAGAGCCTGCACCCAGACCACCCGTTACATGCTCACCGAGCTGCACTTTTGTCATGGATAGCGATTTATTCAATGCTTGGGAGTCCGTATTGCATACAACGAACTCGCACCCTTCAAGATTTGAAGAGATCATATTATTTACGGCATTTCCACCTGCCCCACCGACACCGACTACGGCAATACGTGGCGACAAGCTTGGTGTATCAGAAGGCTGCATAGTAATATTGATCATGGTGTCTTAGTCCCCATAGATTTGGTTTTGAGCTTAATGCTGACTGACGAGCATTTCGCGGCAGGTTATAAAAGTCAGATTAGGTGATTTGCGCTACGCAGAAAAGTAAAAAATGATATGGATTCACAGTGTTTAACAGCTTTTTCACTTCTTAGAGTCTAGCACTGCTTAAGCTCAAAACGCAACGAATCACGCTAAGTGACTCAACTGATTCAATTTTTACCACCCACACCCCTTCCACATGATGCGCACAGACTATACAAAGCTTACGCACAAAGGCCTGTGGATAAGTTTTTACCAATTTTCATGAAGCCAGTGTTTAATGCGTCCCCAAATTGATCCTGCTTCGAGGTGACTCATAATTTCTGCAGGCATTTCATCACCGTGCTCACTGATATAGGTGAGCAAGCCAGCCGTCGTAGCAAAAGCCGGACCGCTGACCGCATCCGGAAGGCCAGACAAACGGATCGGGCGACCAAGGCGCACTTGCTTATCAAGCACATGTGCCGCTAGCTCTTTAACGCCAGCAAGCTGGCTCGCGCCACCTGTAAGCACAACGCGGCGCCCTATCACACCTGATAAACCACTATCATTAAGCTTAGCGCGCACCATTTCGAAAATCTCTTCAACGCGCGGCTGAATGATACCGACAAGCAAAGAGCGCGGCACATGATTAGGCCCCGCATGCTCATCCTCACCTAATCTCGGCACATCGATCAGCTCGCTTTCATCCATATGAGACGCCATTGCATGCCCATAAAGTGCTTTTAAGCGCTCAGCATCTTGCAGGGATGTTGTCAGGCCGCGTGCGATATCGCTTGTAACGTGCTGACCACCCACTGGAAGCGCGTCACCATAAATCATACGCCCGCCTTGAAAGACTGCGAATGAAGTCACGCCTGCGCCCATATCTATGACTGTGCAGCCTAAATCCATTTCATCCTCGACCAGGCAAGCAAGCCCTGCAGCATAAGCAGACGAGCAAAGCGCCGTAATATCGAGGTGAGAGCGCTCGATTGCGCCCGCCATATTTCTAAGAGCGCTCATATCGCCGGTTACCATATGAATATCTACGCTCATATCTTGGCCAAACATGCCGCGCGGCTCCACAATTCCTTCGGCACCATCAATACGGTAGCCAATTGGAATGGTATGGATGAGCTCATATTCATCACTTAAGACTTGCTCTTGCGCTTTAGCCATTGCATGGCGAATGTCGTTATCTGTGATTTCATGACCATCGATTTGTAAGTCTGCAGTGTTTGCATGGCTTACTGCATGAATACCCGGCAGATTGACAATCACCTCTCTAAGTGGATAGCCCTTCATCACATCAGCGGCCATATTTTCTGCAGCATGCACTGTTTGGCGGATCACGCTTTCCGCTGCATCAAGATCACTAATTGTGCCGCTTTTAATGCCTTTAGAGGCATGATGCCCTACGCCTAAAATCTCAAAACCGCCTTGATCATCAACCACACGCCCTATGAAACAGGCAATCTTTGCAGAGCCTATATCCAATGCCGCGAGAAGTGAGCCTTTAGGTTTATGTTTTGATTTCACCATGATGCTTTCTTATCAAATTCTTTAATTGATACTCAAAAGTTTTTTATATATTGTCACCAGCGCGTTGCATGGTTTGGTAATCTTGAACAGCTCCCGGGCGTGTGCGCACCGCAATTCTATCGTCTTCACGTAAATCAATCGCGATAATGTCTTTATCTAGAATCGCGCTATCATTATGCGCTTTGACTAAGCGCTGCAAGCCCTCAAGTACGCCATGCTCTGGAAGCTTAATTTCTTTACCATCTTTTAAAAGCAAATCCCAGCGGCGATTGCCTATTCTTTGCGCGCCGCTCACACGCGCCTTTATTTCGGGCTGTGTTTCAAGATCCTTTAAAAGCGTGCTTAAATTTTGCGCTGCGCCTTCACCACTTAGCCTTAGCAAGTGCTTAAATGGTTCGATTTGATCTGTTGCAATATTTTCGCCCTTTTCATCCAGCAGCTTTATACCCGCCTCGCTTTTATACAAGGCTGTTGGCTGGCGCTCTTCTAGACGTATATATAAAGTGTCAGGCCAACGTCTTTGCACATAAGCCTTTTCAACCCAGCTAATTTTTTCCAATTGTGCACGTACTTCTTGGGGGTTAAAGGCTAGCAGCGGGTCATCTTCTTGCATGTTAATAATAGCGAGAATAATTTCAGCGCTGGCATTTTCTCGCCCTTCAACAAGGATATCTTTGACGCGAAAACCTAAATCAGCACTCATTTCTACGAAACGATCACGCGCCCACTCCCCACCGCGCGCCATCGAGCCGCTTAAGTAAAGCCAAGAGCTTAGCCAAATAACGATAACGACAACGGCCAAGGCGATACCAAAGCGGCGCATCCATGGCAGCATCACCGCCAAAAAACCTTTACGGCGTTTATTCACATCAGCGCGGCGCGTCCCAGCGCTACGAGATTTTTTGCGAGTATATTTTCTTTTTCGAGCCATGACGTTTAGCCTTATATCAGATATAAATTAGCTCTTACGCTTTAAGAGGCGCGCATCTTTTGGCACTGGGTCTTTAGGCAAGCGATGCGCCCGATGCAAGCTAAATGCTTCTTTGATTAAAGAGGATAAAAAGCTTGTAAAAAAGACTGGTTCTTGCGCGGCCTCCCACAGGAAATAGCCAAATGAGCCCGGCAAAGGGTTCACTTCATTGAGCCAAATCTCATTTGTTTTTGCATTGCTGATAAAGTCGATACGCGGCGCGCCTGAGCCATCCATTAACTCAAACATCTCGCACGCCCAGTTTTTAATCTGCTCGCTCATTTCTTTTGGCAGATCAGGATTAATATCACGGGTGAGTGAGAGCATCCCTTCACTAACAGCGCCGCCGCCTGTTTTCGTGCCTAGCTTATTGCCGGTCTTATCATCACCGCCACTTAAGTATTTTGTTTTAAAATCAAGCAGCTCTTCCGAGGTTTTAGGGCGCTCAATTGCTGAGCATTTCAACCCGCCAAAAGCCTTGCTGACGGACACGTTATATTCAACTAAATTATCAACGAATGGCTCTAGGATAGCTGTATCATCATATTCAAAGATCGCCGGTAAGCATGTACGAAGCTGCTCTATGTCATTCACTTTGGCAATGCCGATAGAGCTCCCTAAGTGGGCAGGCTTCACAATGCAGGGGAATTTCATATCGCCCATAAGCATTTTTATCTGCTCTTCAGGCACCATATAACCTTGATCAGGGCGCTTAATCACGGCATAGGGCAGCATTGCAATTGAGCTACCATGCAACATGCGCTTGGTCGCCACCTTATCCATGAGCACTGCCGAAGCCATCGTGCGCATTCCGACATAAGGGATATTTGCACTCTCCAGCAAGCCTTGCATATTACCATCCTCACCATTGAGCCCGTGAAATACAGGGATGAGCGCATCAAACTCAATACGCTCAAGCGAAGAGGCAAAAAGCTTTGTTCTTGTTCTGATAATCGCGGGACGCTGCGTGGCGCTTAAATCAATTGTCCAGCCACCAAGCGTTTCAAGCTGCTCGCTGCTGAGCATGTAATTAGAGCGCTCTTTCAAAGATTCATCCCCAGCAATCCAGCGCCCATCAGTGGTGATATAGATTGGGAAAGCTTCATATTCGCTTTGATCAATGGCGTGTAGAACCTGAAGGCCAGAAACCACACTCACATCATGTTCCGGGCTACGTCCGCCAAATAAAACTGCGATTTTTTTCTTTTTATCCGAATGTTTCATGCTCATAAGATGCTAAGCGCCTTTACCCGTAATATGTGAGTCTTTATAAGAATTATGAATCATATTTAATCATGAATGCCCCAAGCATTAAAGAGGCCGTACGTTGGAAAGTTTTGATAACACCCATTTTTTAGCATTTGGCGATGGTGAGCAACCTATCTATTGGGCGCATGGCTGGGGACAATCACATAAAGCCTTCCTGCCATGGGCAGAGCGTTTCAAAGCTTTTGGGAAGCATATCCTGCTAGATTTTGCAGGGCACGGCGCCTCCCCTATCCCGCCTACAGCTTGGGGAACTGAGGATTATGCCGATGAAGCGGCTAAACTTATTAAAGCACGCGAAGATGGCAAGCCGGTCATTTGGGTTGGACATAGCTTTGGCTGCCGCGTCGGGCTTCAGCTCGCTGCGCGTCACCCTGAGCTCATCGCTGGCTTATGCCTGATCGCTGGTGCAGGACTAAAACGCAAAAGATCCCTATGGCAGAGGCTTTATTTCGGCGGGCGTATAAAACTGTTTAAGCTTTTGAAAAAGCTCATTCCTTTAGGCTTATCGCAGGATTGGCTCTATACAAAATTCGGCAGCCCCGATTATAAGAGCGCAGGCGAAATGCGCAAAATTTTCGTCAAAGTGGTCAATGAAGATCTTTCAGAGGTTGCTCAGCAAATCCAATGTCCTGTCACGCTTATTTACGGTAGCGACGATCAAGAAACGCCGCCAGAGATAGGCGAGCGCCTACATAAACTTATAAAAAACTCTAAGCTTATTGTTTTAGACGGGTTTGACCATTACACTCTTCTTTCTAGTGGACAACATCAAGCTGCTGGGCATTTAGACAACTTAATTAAGAGCGTAAAATCTTAGATGACGGACTTTGCTGTAACCTTACTTCTTTTCATTGCTTTCATCGGCTTTTCAGCCAAGCGCACGATGAGCTATATGCATATTTACCAGCAAGAAGAATATGATAGCCCTCGTTTTAAACGCTGGATGTTTAAAAACAAAGTTTTCGATAAGCGTTTAAGTTCGATCCTATTTATCTTATCGCTTGCTTTACTACCTGCGACATTACTTTTTGATGTGATTCCTGTTTTTGCAGCGAATTTCATTTTGTTTTTTATCTTCGCTTTAGTTGCGTATTTTGAAAAAGATCCACGCAAGAAATCCAAGAAAAAACTTGTTATGACTGAGCGCGTGAAGCGCATTTATGCACCAGCGGTTTTAGTCAGTGCGCTTAGCGGGTTATGGTGCTTTTTATTGCCGCAAGCTTATCCGTTATGGATTATTAATATCCAGCTCATTCCTTTTTGGATTATGGCTGTGAATGGTGCGCTAGCTCCACATGAGGCGCGCGTTCAGCAGAAATTCTGGCAGGAGGCGCATGACAAGCTTGTTGATTATCGTCCTTATGTGATCGGTATTACAGGCTCTTTCGGTAAGACATCCGTAAAGCATATTTTAGGGCATATCCTTAAAATGCATGGCTCTACCTTAATTACACCAGGTAGCGTTAATACACCGATGGGCATTACACGTATTATTCGTGAGCAATTAGAGCCCGAGCATAAATATTTCATCTGTGAGATGGGTGCTTACGGGCCAGGTTCAATTAATCGTTTATGCCAGCTTGCCCCACCAGATATGGGGCTGATCACGTCTATCGGTCATGCGCATTATGAGCGTTTCAAATCACTCGAGACAGTGGCTGAGGCGAAATATGAGCTCGCGGAATCTGTATTGCGTAAAGATGATGGCGTTGTCATTGTGAATGAGCAGACATTGCGCTTTGCTCATACGCGTCAAATTCGCGATCAATATAGACATCAATTCATAGTGTGTAGTGATGCACATGCGCCAACAGCGGATGGAAAAGCACCTGAGCCTAGTGATGCGATGATCCATAGCATTGAGCAAGATGCATCAGGTTTGAAGATTAACTTCAAATGGAAAAATATCACTTATGCAATTACGGCGCCGATCTATGGCTTGCATCATGGGCATAATATTGTTTTGGCCTTTATTGCTGCGCTTGAGCTTAGAGTGGATGAAAAAGACATCCAAGCTGCGCTGAACAGCTTGCCGCAGATTGATCACCGCCTACAGGTAAAGCCACAAAGTAACGGTACAATTGTTATTGATGATGCTTACAACTCCAACCCTGTCGGGTTTGCGAGCGCGCTTGATTTGCTCAACACCTTGGCGCGAAAGGGTCGTAAAATCCTTATCACGCCAGGCATGGTCGAGCTTGGCGCCGCGCATAAAGACGCGCATGAGAAAATCGGCATTCATGCTGGTAAGGTTTGCGATGTTGTGATCGTCATTAAATCTGAGCGCATCCCGAGCTTTGTTGAAGGGTTTAAGTCTAGCGGTGGCAAGCATATCTTGGAAGTTGAGAGCTTTGGCGAAGCGCAGCGTTGGGTCAATGATAACGCGCAACGCGGCGATGTCGTTTTAATAGAGAATGACCTTCCTGATCTCTATGAACGCGTGCCGAAATTTTAATTTTACTCTTCGGCTTTTGGGCTACAAAGACTTCTTTTTAAAGCGCTTAATGCTCGCCGATACGTTTAATTTCCCATTTGAGGAGATTAACGCCAAATTTATCAAGGGCGCGGGCGATCAGCTCATCACCTAGCATTTCCAAATCGCGCGCCTTCGCATCCCCCGTATTGAGCATAAAATTACAATGTTTTTCGCTCATCTGCGCGCCGCCAATTTTTAGGCCCCGCCCCCCTACCATCTCGACGATCTGCCAACTGCGTGTCCCTTCTGGCAGGCCAGCGCGTTTCAGCGCTTCGGCGGAAGGATTTGCAAAAGTAGAGCCGCCCGTTTGCTCTTTTATAGGCTGGGTGTCATTACGCTTTTTCTTAATCTCGGTAATGCGCGCTTTTACGGTTTTATAGTCCTCGGCCTCGCCCTTTAATATGCCAGAGAGGAAAATATAATCATGCGGCGCACCTGAATGACGATAGCTCATATGCATATCTTTTAAGAGCATGCGGTGAAGCTCACCCTTTCGATCTAGCGCGCTCACGCCCAAAAGCACGTCTTTTACTTCTGCACCATAAGCACCAGCATTCATACGTAGCGCGCCGCCGAAACTTCCCGGAATACCAGAGAGAAACTCCATCCCGCCGATGCCCGCCTTCACAGCCGCCGCCGCAATATTCCCATTCAGCGCGCCGCACCCCGCTTCGATATAAGCATGCTTTGAGCATCCCGTACCCGATACGGGATCAAGCTCCCCGCCTTCGCGGGGATGCTGCTTAGCGTGAGCACTCACTTTAGCAAAGGGTTTACCGAGCTGAACACATGCGCCACGTATCCCGCCATCGCGAATGATGGTATTAGCCAGCCCGCCAATGATGGTGAGCGGCTCGTTGGCAGGCCAGCTTTGCAAGAACATACTTAAGTCTTCGGCATCAGCCGGCTTAAATAACAGATCAGCTTTACCACCACAACGAAACCAGCTCATTGCCCCAAGCGGTGCATTTTCTATGATTTCGCCTTTTAAGCCTTTGATATTCATTGATAATATTCGTTCTCTTTAGTTTATTCGTCGTTTTTTATAGGGAGGGGGGCTACCCTCCTTGTTTTTATTAGATTTTCTTTCAGTTTGTTCGTATAGGCACAGTTTTAGTGTATATCAGCCGAGCATAGGCCAAGAAAGAAACAAAGGAAAGAGGCCGGCGGTTTTTTGTCATCGATAAAAACATGCATATATTATAGGAATAAATTCATCACATGTCAATCTTATAGACTCATAAAAGCCGTATTTAAATTTGACAGTCATGCGTGTTTTTTGCGATCTTATATTCCGAGAGAACAACACAAACGAGACGGTTTAAATTTATGAATGCAATGACTGGCTTTGATGGCCACGCCAAGGCTTTAGATATGGTTACTCTTTTTATTCCCGCGCAATATTGCGAAGCTTTTAACAAAAGCGCACAAAAGATCCCACCGCTTTTGACAGCGGAGAAAAAGCTTGAGACAAGCGAATATACGCGCACAAATAAACATGTGCATGAGCGACAAACAAGCCGCCGATATATCGCAGCGCTTTTTACCAGTCGCGCTGATGCTGAGCATTTTGCTAACAAGCTTGTCAGTTATGCGCAGCCAGACTCAATGATTAAAGACCAGCTTATTTTTGAGGGTTAGTGGTCACGCCCTGATGTTTATCTGAAGGGCAATTGCTGTTAAGTGCTGTTAAGCGGCCGCTCCATTCACCTTCGCCTGCTCTTCTTTGAGTTTTTCAGGTAGAGCATGCGCGATTGAGGTGATATCACCCGCGCCCATACAGATCACATAATCGCCTTCATGAGCAAGGCTTGCGACTACTCGCGGCAGATCGTCACGCTCTGGAAGAGCTTGAACAGCGCGGTGGCCGTGTGCCTTAATCCCTTCAACAAGGCCGAGTTTATCTGCGCCTTCAATTGGGTCTTCCCCTGCTTCATAGACATCCATCACGATCACTTGATCTGCGCCATTAAAGCAGGTGCAGAATTCCTCGAAGAGATCATGAAGCCTTGAATAGCGGTGGGGCTGCATCACAGCAATAACTTTACCGCCTGTATCTTCGACCGCCATACGCGCAGCTTTAAGGACTGTTTCAATTTCAGTTGGGTGGTGGGCGTAATCATCAATGATAGTAATGCCCTCAACTTCACCGCAATGGGTGAAGCGGCGCTTAACGCCTTTGAAGTTTTCAAGCGCGCTTTTAATCAGCGGCGCTGCGATTTCAAGCTCTAGCGCTATGGCGATCGCGGCAGTTGCATTCAGGACATTATGGTCGCCCAGCATCGGCAGGAAGATATCCTTGAGGGCTTTGTCATTGGGTAGCGCGACATCAAAGGTCGAGCCTTTAGCGCTGGTACGCACGTTAGAGATTTGCACGTCGGCTTGCGGGTTTGTGCCATAGGTAATGATTTTGCGATCTTTCACAGACGGGATGAGCGCTTGCACTTCGGGGTGATCAATACAGAGCACGGCAAAGCCATAAAATGGCAGATTATGAATGAACTGACGGTAAGCGGCTTTGACATTTTCGAAGGTGCCGTAATGCTCCATATGCTCTGGGTCCATGTTTGTCACAACACAAGCCGTGGCCGGAAGGCGCGTGAATGTGCCATCGCTCTCATCGGCTTCGACGACCATGATATCGGAAGCGCCGAGGCGGGTGTTCGTACCGTAAGCATTGACGATGCCGCCATTAATAACGGTTGGGTCTAGGCTTTCCAGCATCGCGCCGACCATAGAAGTGGTTGTCGTTTTGCCGTGGGTTCCGGCAATCGCGATAGCCCATTTGAGGCGCATAAGCTCGGCGAGCATTTCAGCGCGACGAATAACGGGGATGCCTGCTTCGCGTGCTGCGACAAGCTCCGGGTTGCTAGGCTTAATCGCAGAGGACATCACAACGCATGCAAGCTCTTTACCGTCTTTTGTTTTTATATGCTCGGCTTCATGACCGATATAGATACTCATTCCCTTGTCACGCAGCCGCTTTACATTAGCGCTATCTGACATGTCAGAGCCTTGCACTTCATAGCCAAGAGCGTGCAGAACTTCGGCAATACCGCTCATACCGATACCGCCAATGCCGATAAAATGAAGCGCACCTATATCTTTTGGTAAACCATATTGCATGCTCATGACTTATACTCCTTGAACGTATCTTTATACGTTTTATATTTCCGTACTCAATTATTTAACAATAGTTTCGCGTTCGCCCCAGCCACTGACCAGTTCGGTGACAAGGTTACCAAGGCGGCGGGCGGCATCTGGCTTGGCGCACTCACGTGCGTTTTCTGCGGCTTTAAATAATTTCGATGGGTTTCTTAAAATTGTTTCAATGCGCTCGCTCACCACTTCAGGCGTGAAGCTATTTTCAATCATCACCCATGCACCGCCGCGATCAGCCACAACATCAGCATTCATTTTTTGCTGTTGGTCTTTATGGTGAGGGTAAGGCACAAAAATCGCAGGGCGCCCAGCGGCTGTTATTTCTGCAACGGTTGATGCGCCAGAGCGGCCTATAAAAAGGTGGCATTTTTCAAGCTCGCCTGAAACATCTTCAACAAAGGGCATGAGCTTTACATCGATCTGCGCTTCCTCATAGGCTTGTTGCGTTTGCTCTAGATATTCTTCGCGGCATTGCTGCGTGATATGTAAGCGGGCGCGCAGTTCTTCGGGAAGTGTTTTTAGCGCTTGAGGGAGAACATCACTAAAGACTTTCGCACCTAATGATCCGCCCATAACAAACACATTGAGCGCCCCATCCATTTCAAGAGGCGGATATGGTTTTGTATAAAGCGCTGTAATTTCTTCGCGCACAGGGTTACCTGTAAAAACCGTGCGCATGGAGGTTTCTTTATCTATGCCATGCAAATTTGGAACAGAAGAAGCTATACGCTCAGCTTGATGAGCGAGGGCGAGATTTGCGCGACCAATGATCGCGTTTTGCTCATGAAGAACGGTTGGGATTTTCGCATCTTGCGCAGCTTTAACGGCGGGGAAAGATGGGTAGCCGCCAAAGCCAACGACAGCAGCAGGCTTTTTCTTAGAGATGAGGGCTTTAGCTTGTAGCAACCCTAAAACCAGATTCATCGCGCCTTTAACTTTACCGATCAGGCCTGCACCTAGCGTTCCTGATTTAACAATATGATGCGGAATATCGGGAAACAGATTTTTAAATTTCTCGCCGCGTTCATCGCTAATCCACTCAACATCATAGCCACGAGACACGAGGTCACGTGCGAGTGCTGCAGCAGGCATTACGTGCCCACCTGTTCCGCCCGCAGCGACAATTACAAGGTTCTTTTTTCTCATAAACCTACCTTATCTTGACTGCGTGGCGCTTGTAAAGATAGACCTCCACGTGAGATCCCTTTACGCACAGAACGCCGCGTTAACGCCAAGACAATACCAAAGGCAAACCCCATTGATAAAAGCGATGAACCGCCATAACTCATGAAAGGCAAAGTCATACCTTTTGCAGGAAGAAGCTGCATGGCTGAGCCCATATGAATGAGAGCTTGCAGGCCGAACATGCTTAAAATACCGCCGACACTTAAAACAACGAACATATCCTCACAAGAGATAAGGCGGTTGAGGCCGCGAAAAATTATGAAGCCATAAATGCCTATAATTAGCGCCAGGAAGACGAGCCCCATTTCCTCACCTGCGACTGAAAAGATAAAGTCAGCATGAGAATCAGGGAGATTAAGCTTCACACTGCCCTGCCCCGGCCCTGTCCCTAAAACGCCGCCTTCGCGAAAAGCTTCTAAGGATTTTTCCACCTGAAAGTTATCGCCTGTTTCGGGATTGAAATAGCGATCGACTCGACTTTGCACATGCTCAAAGCTCATATAGATCATCACGATCGCGCCGATTCCTGCGACAATTAGCAATATCACCCAGCGAAACGGTAAGCCTGCCAAGAAAATTTGCGCGCCCCACACAGAGGTGAGCACGAAGGTCATCCCAAAGTCAGGTTGAAGAAGCAAAAGCGTTACGCTTAGGCAATACAGCACGCCCGTAATGATAAAACCGGGGAAGTTCTCACGTGCTTTTTTCAGTGACATGAACCATGCCGCCATCACAATAAAAGCGGGCTTTAAAAACTCTGAAGGCTGAAGGGAGAAGCCAAAAATATGAAGCCAGCGCTGCGCGCCTTTAATCTCCATGCCCGTAAGCAGCACCAAGATCATGGCCGCGACCGCTCCTAAATAGACAAAAGCTGATAAGCGCCTGATTATCTTTAACGGCATTAAGGATAAGCCTAACATGATGCCTAGCGCGGGGATTAAGAAGATTATATGGCGTATAAGGAAATGATAATCCGATAAGCCGATATGATTAGCGACTGATGGGCTTGCGGTTGCAACAAGAGCAACGCCAAATATTGAGAGCACCAAAATTGCGGCGAGCATCCCGCGATCTACCGTCCACCACCAACGTCCTAAAATAGATGTATTCGTACGGGAGAATAGGCTCATAGGGCTTTCACCAATTCCGCGAAAGCATTGCCGCGCTCTTCGAAGTTTTTAAACTGATCCCATGATGCACATGCGGGAGATAGTAGCACCACACCGCTTTGCCCAGAAGATTGCGCCATCTCATGCGCGCCTTTAACCGCGCGCTCTAAGGTGGAGCTGCGGCTATAAGCTATATTATGAGCTTCAAACCATTGAGCAAAATCGTCCTCGGCTTCACCAATAACGAATGCATGTTTTATACGCTCTTTAAAAGCATCTAAGCCTTCAAGCCCGCCGTCTTTAGCGCGTCCACCGACAATCCAGTATATATCCTTATAAGAGGATAAGGCTTTAGATGTGGCTTCAGCATTGGTGGCTTTTGAGTCGTTGATATAAAGCACATCGCCAATCTGTGCGACGCGATATTGACGATGATTAAGACCTGGAAAGCTCTGTAAGGCGTTCATAAAATCTTGATCATCTATGCCGAGGATGCGGCAGATACATAAAACAGCCAATGCGTTTTGCAAGTTATGGCTTCCGCGAATGGCCGGCGCACTTAAGGCATTTGCGTTTTGAACATCCATCGTTAAGCTGATCAGCTCACGCAGCTTTTGCGCTTTAACCTCTTCATGAATTTCCCATGAATACATGTCATCAGTGGAGATCACCGCATAGGCTTTTTCGCATTTTTCTGGTGGCGGGCCAAAAATACGCGCCTTAGCCGCGGCATATTTATCAATATCGCCATGACGATCAATATGATCCGGGGTAATGTTGAGCAGCAAGGCAATATCTGGGGTGAAGCTTGGGCATAAATCCATTTGGTAGGATGAGATTTCAAGAATATAGACACCACCCTCTAGGGTAGAGAAGTCTTCTAGCGCGAGGGCAGCTGTGCCGATATTGCCGCCCATCTGATTAGGGATTTTTAATGCCTGTAATATGTGATGCATCAGGGCTGTTGTGGTGGATTTACCATTTGTGCCTGTAATGCCTATCACACGATTAGGCTTGTCTTGCGCTTGATTGCAGCGATGAAAAATCTCGATGTCACTAATAATTTCTATATTGGCAGCATTAGCCGCTTTGACAACCGGATGTGGTTCAGGGAAGTATAGCGGGACACCCGGCGCGAGCACGAGTGCGGCGCAGTCTTTCAGGGCTTGCTCATCAAGCTGTTTGATCTCCGCGCCTAAAGCTTTGGCTTTTTCACGTGCGGATTCGTTATCATCCCACGCGATGACCTTACCGCCTGCCGCGCAAAGCGCTTTGACAGAGGCGAGCCCAGATATGCCAAGGCCAAAAACAGCAAGCATTTTGCCATCTATGCTTTGAATATAAGGCGTGCAGTTAATCATAAATATCCTAGCGGAGTTTTAATGTCGCAAGGCCGATGAGCGCTAAGATCACAGCGATAATCCAAAAGCGGATAACGATAGTTGGCTCTGACCAGCCTTTTTTCTCGAAATGATGATGAAGCGGTGCCATTGCAAACACCCGTTTTCCGGTGAGCTTAAAGCTTGTCACTTGAACAATGACGGAAACTGTTTCCAAAACAAATAGGCCGCCAATAATCGCCAAGACAAGCTCATGTTTGACCATAACAGCGATAGCACCAAGCACCCCGCCCATAGCAAGGGAACCGGTATCACCCATAAAGATCATAGCTGGTGGGGCGTTATACCATAAAAAGCCCATAGCACCGCCAATGAGCGCGCCACATAAAATCGCAAGCTCACCGCTGCCGATGACATATGGCACTTTGAGGTAATTCGCAAAAATTTCATTCCCGACAAGATAGGCGATCAAACCAAAACAGGCTGCGGCGATGGCTACTGGTACAATCGCAAGGCCATCAAGACCATCTGTTAAATTTACAGCATTAGACGCGCCAATCATGACGAAGAGCGCCCATGGTACAAAGAATAAACCAACATAGATAAAAGTCTCTTTCATCATAGGAATGGCTACATGCTGATTAATATGATCGGGCAATGTATTCATGACGCCAAAGGCCGCAATACCGCCAAACAGGATTTGACCCAGAATTTTAAGCTTTCCAGAAAGGCCTTTAGAGTTTTTCTTTGTTAGCTTGAGGTAATCATCAGCAAAACCAATCAGACCGTAGCCCACCATCACGAGTAATGCATACCATATAAGTGGATTAGAGAGATCAGACCAAAGAAGCGTTGAGATTGTCACCGAGATTAAAATCATCAAGCCGCCCATACTTGGCGTACCGACTTTGCTCGCATGAGCTTCTTCTAAATATTCACGAACATTGCTAGCGCCAGCTTGTTTGGCTTTAAGCCATGTGATCATCGGCTTGGCAATTAAAAAGCAAATCATTAGCGCTGTCAGCACAGCCAAACCTGTTCTGAATGTCAAATAATTGAACAGGTTGAAAAAGATATGTGTTTCAGCCAGCGGCGTTAAGAGATGATATAGCATAATATTTTTATATAGCCTTTATACTTTTTGTCTTTTTTTAAAAGCGATCAAATGCGCTTTTATTGACTTTTTATTGTAGAACTTCTTCCTTCGTATCACGCACTCGAGACGCGGAAACAGCGCGGATTACTCCAGCATAGCGCATACCTTCACGCCCATGACGATAGAGCATATAATCTCCAGGTCTTATTACTTCAGGAACAACGGCGGCCAGTTTGGCACGAGGAGCGATCGCTTGCAAGCTCTCAGTAACATTTGCCACGACACCAAAACCACGATCTAGATACACCAAGTCCAGATCGTCGATATAGCGAGGCAAGCGCACTTTATGCTCTTTTTCTTTAGGCACTTTCAAATCCACTTCCAAGAAATCAGGCAAAGCGTTTTTCAGCAAAACTTTACGTCTGCCCCGCCCTGTATCAATCACACTTTCAACATGCAAAATTGTATATGGCGTCTTTGGCTTTGGACGAACACTGACTTTCATCCCGCCGACTTGCCTATGATGCCAATGTGAGTGTCTTGGTGCTTTCATGGTGTATCCCTCTCTTTAGTCTTTTTCTTGTCTTAAAGTTTGAATTGCATTTGCGGCTTCTTCCGCATCATCGAAATGATCTGTATGGGTGGCAAAGCTTTGGCCTTGCTCATGGCCTTTTCCTGCGATCAGCAAGATATCGCCTTTTCTAAGCTGTGAAATGCCCGCTCTGATCGCTTCACGGCGATCACCTATTTCTTCTAATGTGCTGGAGGCGCTTAAAATTTCCGCGCGAATGCTGGCAGGATCTTCTGAGCGCGGATTATCATCCGTAACGATTGCGGCATCAGCTAAGCGGCTTGCAATCTCGCCCATGATCGGGCGTTTCCCCTTATCACGATCGCCGCCGCAGCCAAATACACATACAAGCTTAGAGCCATCGGCGACATGCGGACGCAGCGCGTTTAAAACCGTTTCCAGCGCATCTGGTGTATGGGCATAATCAACATAAATACCTGCTTTTTCAGGGTGCCCGTCAATAAGCTGTAGGCGCCCTGGCGCGCCTTTTATTTGCCCTAAGGCCTCAAGATAGATATTCGTTTTATCCGGATTTGAGCCAATCGCCATACCAAGAGCGCATAGAGCATTCATTGCTTGAAATTCTCCAACCAAAGGCAGTTCAATTGTATATGGGTTTCCATGCACACCAAGTGCTATCACTTGACCATGGCTATTTGCCGCGCGCTCAACCAGACGGATATACTCAGCCCTATACCCATAATCGATAACCTTAATGGAGCGCTTTTCACAGATTGCCTTAAGTGTATCAAATTCCGGTACATCCGCATTTAAAACAGCGATACCTTTATCAAGCAGCACCTCTGAGAATAGACGCGCTTTTGCTTGCAGGTAGTTCTCCATCGTTTGGTGATAATCAAGATGATCACGGCTTAGGTTCGTAAATCCCGCAACTTTAATGCTCGCGCCATCGAGGCGAGATTGATCAAGCCCATGAGATGAGGCTTCCATTGCCAAATGCGTCACATTTTGCTCTTCTCTTAAGCGCTTAAATTCTTTATGCAGAGCCACTGTTTCAAGGGTTGTCATTTTCCCGCTTAATGTGCCTAGTGATTCCGCACGTTCGCCTGAATAGCTCCAAAGCTGCTGTAGGAACGACACAACAGATGTCTTCCCGTTTGTGCCTGTTACTGCGGCAATCATAGCAGGCTGCTCTTTATAAAAGGCGGCGGCTAGCAGCGCGAAGAGATGGCGAGGATTATCATCTGTGATTAACTCAGGCTGAGCCGCTGTATCAGACAGCCCATCAATATTTTCAGGCCGTTGCGTACCGCTCGGCGCCAAGATATAGCGCGCGCCGTTCGCAAGCGCTTTACCGATAAAATCACGACCATCAAATTTTTCACCCGGAAATGCAGCGAAGAGAAAGCCCGGCTCAACCGCACGGCTATCTTGAGTAAGACCCGTAATATTCGAAACGATAGAGGCGATATCAAGTGTCATCTTAATGCCCCTCCTTCGTGCTGATATATTGTTTCAAAGACTCCCCGAAGCGCTCTTGCGATGAGCCATCCGCGGCAGGTGTAATCCCTAAAATCGAAACCATAGATTTGATAACATTGGCCACAGCTGGCGCAGCAACCCATCCACCTGTGGCGTAACCCCAAGTTCGCTTTTGACCTTTTGGCTCGTCAACTGCGATATAGATCGCATATTGAGGATCATCCATTGGGAAAACACCAACAAAAGAAGAGAGCTTTTTCTTATTATCATAACGGCCATTTACCAACTTTTCAGCCGTACCGGTTTTACCGCCAACGCGGTAGCCTTTAACCTCAGCTTTGCTGCCTGTTCCATCACTCACAACCAAGCGCAGGAGCGCGCGCATGCGCTGCGCTGTTTCAGGCGAGATAATGCGAATATCTTCATGTGCCTTTTCATTAGCGCGCTCATCCATCACTAGATGCGGCTGGATGATATAGCCACCATTCACAATAGAGGAGACAGCCGCTGTGAGTTGAAGCGGCGTCGTTGCTACGCCGTGCCCATAGGATGCTGTCAGTGTATTCGCCTCACGCCAAGGCGAAGGCACAAGCGGACGCGCCACTTCTTTCACTTCAAAATCGAGTGGGCTGAGCAAGCCTAAATCTTGGTAGAAGGCGCGCAACTTTTCTGTACCGATTGCCTGCGCCATCATCGCAGTACCGATATTTGAAGAATGCATAAAGACTTCTGGCGCGCTTAACGCATGATCAGCCGCGTGATAATCATTGATAGAAAAGCGTCCGACTTTTATCGGCTGGGTGACATCAAATTTCACACCAATCGGCACATCACGCGTTTCAAAAAATGCTGCCGTTGAGAGCACTTTAAAGACAGAGCCAAGCTCATACACACCTAGCGTTACGCGATTGAACAGAGCATCAGCGCTTGCATCTCCCGCATTATGCGGATTGAAATCAGGTAATGAGCTCGCCGCTAAAACCTCGCCTGTATTGACATCCATGATAACACCCGCAGCGCCAATCGCTTCGAAATCATCCATAGCGCTCAGCACTTCACGACGAAGAACATGCTGCAAACGCACATCTAGCGTAAGCTTCACATCCCGACCTTGCGATAAAAGACCATCAAAACTGCGCTCTATACCCGCTAAACCTTGATTATCTAAAGAGGCGTAGCCAAGCATATGCGCAGCCATTGCACCTTGCGGATAGAAACGCTGATATTCATATTCAAACTCCAAGCCTGGCTCACCAATCAACAACACAGCATGCTGCTGCGCTGGTGTGATACGGCGCTTTAGCCACACAAAGCGTTTACCGCTTTGTAGTTTTTGCAACACATCGCCATATGCTAGATCAGGAAAAATCTCGATTAATTGCTTAGCGGAGCTTTCAGGGTCAGCAATAAATTTACTATCTGCATAAAGAGAGGAGATTTTTAGCGTCGTCGCCATAAGCGTGCCATTGCGGTCATAGATATTACCGCGCTTAGCCACCACCTGATCAGCCGCGCCAGAGCGCTCATATCTTAAGCCGTTATCCCCTTCACGCGCAGCACCTTGAATAATCGTCAGATCAAACGCACGCACAAGCAACATGGCATAAGCCAGTATAAAGAAACCGCTTACTAACACCAAACGTCCACGCGCCAAATCAAGTGTAGAGCTACGCTCACCCTCAAGCTTTAAGGCCGATCTGCGCATTTGACGAAGGCGGATCATTGCGCACCTCCCTCAGACTCAGACGTTAAGCCCTGTAACAATGCACCAAAGTCGCGCACCGGCTCTGCCTGCTCATTTTCTTTTGAAGTTTCAAGATCAGAAACCTCATCTGCAAGCTCCTCAACAACAGGCTCATCTTGAGCGCTTATCTGCGGCTCATAGCTTTTTGGCTCAGCAGGTTTTTTAATCTCGATTTGTATACGGCTAGATGGGCGCGGCGCTTGATAAGAGACATCTTGCGCAGAAGCTGCTTCACCCTGCTCAATCCCAGATGTTGGCTTATCGTAAAAAACAGCATCCTTAGAGGTGATTAGCTTTTGCGTATCTGGCGGGGAGAGCTCTAAAAACTCTTCAGCCAAACGCTCTAAACGCTCAGGCCTATTCAAATAAACCCATTCCGCTTGCAGCATCTCGATCTGCTCACGCTCACGCTCAATCGAACGCTTCAACTCATCGCGGCGCTCTTCTGCGCGCTGCACATTTTGTGATGTATGAAGCAGCGCTACACCCGAGAGCGCCACAAGCCCGTAAACAACAAAGTTTCTTGTTTTCATCACCCTCATGCGCCAGCCCCCTTATAAAGAGCCGCCCGCAATTTAGCAGAGCGTGAACGAGGATTTTCAGCCAATTCTTTCTCAGACGGCAAAAGCGCTTTACGCGTTACAAGCTCAAACAAGGCTTCACGCTGCTGCTCCGGCATATAACGCGAACCACCTTGCCCACCCGCAAAGTCACGGAATGTCTGCTTTACAATACGGTCTTCCAAAGAATGGAAAGAGACAATAACAACGCGCCCGTCTTTGTTCAAAATCTCAGGCGCAGCTTCCAAAGCACGCTCAAGCTCCCCAAGCTCATCATTAACAGCAATTCTTAAAGCTTGGAATGTGCGCGTAGCCGGGTCAATATCATGTGGTTTCGGGCGCGGCAAACAACCCCGCACAATCTCCGCCAACTGAAAAGTTGTCTCAATCGCAGCCTCTTTACGCTTCTCAACGATTTTTCGCGCAATACGCCTAGATTTACGCTCTTCGCCATATTTATAAATCAGATTTGCCAATGGCACCTCTTCAAGAGACGCCACCACATCCGCTGCGCTCTCACCCTCCTGCGGGTTCATACGCATATCTAGCGGGGCATCAAAGCGGAACGAGAAGCCACGCCGCCCTTCATCCAACTGAAAGGAAGACACACCTAAATCAAGCACAAAACCATCAACTCTAGCAATATCATTCTCACGCAAGAGCCGCCCAACATCCCCGAAGCACCCCCGCAAAAAGATCAGGCGCTCGCCATATTTTTCCTTCAAAGCCTGAGCACGCTCAAAGGCATCAGGATCGCGATCTATCGCCACCACCTTACAGTTTGCAACCTCCAAAATGGCCGCACTATAACCACCCGCACCAAATGTGCCATCAACATAAACACCACCATCCTTAGGGGATAGTGAGTCCAAAACTTCCGGCAACATGACTGGATAGTGAGACACGATCAAATGACTTTCATGGGCAAAACAGACAGAATTTAACGCAGTATTTTACGAATCACGGATGGACTCAAAAAAGGCTTAAGAACAAGCCTTGACTCTATTAGAAGTATCACTGAAGGCATGAATTCGTCAATTTTTCCGCCGAGTCGCACACCAAGTTACACACATATATTTTCCTGTGGGGGAATCATTTACGGAATCAAATTTATACACCATATCGATAAACCCAACACACTACTTGCAATTGACTCGCATTTACATTAAAGATTTTAAGAATAATTCTCACCACCTTCCCAATTCCTTTTAAAGGAGCCAAGGAGAGCATATATGTTAGAAACCACACTGATCACTTTTCGCGAAGGTTTAGAAGCCTTTCTAGTTGTCGCCATCATGCTGGCTTACCTCAAAAAATCAGGACAATATGCACTCATGCAGCCCGTCTATACAGGCATTGGCGCAGCGCTCATCTTGAGCGTCACAACAGGTTGGCACGTTGCAGAGCTTGCAGAAAACCCCATATGGGAAGGCGCACTCGCCATTATTTCCGGCATAATGGTCACCAGCTTTACCGTCTATGTTATGCGCACAGCCAGCAACATCCGCAGTGAGATCACACAAAAGCTACAGGATGAGATTAGCTATAAAACAGGCACAAAAGCTTGGTTTGGCGTTTTCATTTTCACAACATTAATGATTGCACGCGAAGGTATGGAAACCGCGCTTATGCTTGGCTCAATCAGCGCAGAGATGAACACGGCCAGCTTAACAATAGGTGCTATATTCGGATTTTCACTCGTTGCACTCATTGGCTATATGTGGACCAAACAGAGCCAGCTCATTAACTTACGCCTCTTCATGCAAGCGACAGGCATTTTCCTCATCCTCTTTGCCGTTCATCTTTTCATTAATGGTGTGCATGAGCTCAGTGAAGCTTTCGCACTCCCCTTACTCAATGACAAGATACAGCTTTTCATCCATGATGTAACAGAGCCACTTGGCCCAGAAAGCCGTTTCGCAGACCTTATCACACTCAGCCTCCTAGCTGTGCCATGTGGCTGGATTGGCTTAAGCTACTTGAAAACCAAGTTTCTTAAACCCACAGCTTCAGCTATGGCTGCGGAGTAAGTAAAAAGAAGAAGGTTCAGAAGATCTATAAGCCGGGTTCTGTCTCCCGCAAGGGAGGATGGCTATTCATCTAGACCTGCCATTACTGACAGGTTCAAGCGATCTACCCGGGCTGCGGCGTGGAATACACCATATGCAGCCCCTATTTGATCTTGCTTAACGAAAGGGTTTACACTGCCAGCCCTGTTACCAGAGCCGCGGTGCGCTCTTACCACACCATTTCAACCTTACCTGTGAAGGCATAAAAGCCAACCATCGGCGGTTTATTTTCTGCTGCACTTTCCGTCGGGTCGCCCCGCCCGGCCGTTAACCGGTTTCGTCACTCCATAAAGCCCGGACTTTCCTAATGAGCAAAGCTCATTCAGCCATCCGATCTTCTGAACGGCTGGGACTATGACTTATTTTGTCAAATAAAGCAATTTTTTGATTTTTACACTTCACTTACATACATCAATGTATATATAAATGCATAACATTTCTCTTTAAGGCTTATATCATGAAAGAATTCATCGCCCTTATGGCTCTACTCACCGCGATGGTCGCACTCTCGATCGATGCGGTTCTGCCAGCTTTAGAACCCATGGCACATGATTTAAGTGTCGTAAGCCGCAATGATATTCAATATGTTGTCGGCGCTTTTTTCATAGGCACAATCTTCGGACAATTCATATATGGCCCGGTTTCAGATACAATCGGTAGACGCAAATCGCTTCTTTCCGGCATCATCCTTTTCATGATAGGCAGCATCATCTGCCTTATAGCACCCAACCTAGAGACAATGCTCATAGGGCGCGCCATGCAAGGGCTTGGCGCCTCTGGCCCACGCATCATGACAATGGCTATGGTGCGCGATAAATATACAGGCCGTGAAATGGCGCGTATTATGTCGATCATTATGAGCTGCTTTATCTTGGTCCCCGCGCTTGCACCTTCAGTTGGACAGCTTATCTTAATGTTCGCAAGCTGGCACGGGATCTTCATTCTCTATATGAGTTACGCACTCATCGTTTTCATCTGGAGCTATCTGCGCCTAGATGAAACCTTAGCACCAGAAAAGCACCGCCCATTTGATATACCTGATCTTTATGGCGCATTAAAAGAAGCAGCAACAAGCCGCATAACTCTAGGCTACTCGCTATGTAGCGGTGTTATTTTTGCGATGATGCTAGGCTATATTCATAGTGCAGAGCAGATTTACCACGAAATATTTAAGGTCGGCGATATGTTCCCTGTTTATTTCGGCATGCTGGCTTTAGGCCTTGGCGCCGCTTCATTCATTAATTCTGCAATGGTTAGACGCTATGGTATGCGTAACATCACTATGTGCGCTCTTGCTGCTGCGATCCTTGCCTCATTTTTAAATTTGGTCTTTACGCTCTATTTTGGCGGCAATCTCTTAAGCTTTATGATGGCCGCAGGCATCATCTTCTTTTGCATGGGCATGACCTTCGGTAATGTCAGCACCATGGCTTTAGAGCCGATGGGACATATAGCAGGAATGGCTTCTGCGTTTATGGCCTCTGTATCAACGCTGATATCACTACTTATCGGCGGCAGTATTGGCCAAATGTATGATGGTACAATCTTACCGCTTTCTATTGGCTATTTCGCCTTGAGCACGATAGCGTTGATCATGATGTTTTGGATTGAGCGGGGCGTTCCACATTCACATGAAAAGCCAACCCCTTAAAAAGACTCATCTTTATCGCGCCTGCACGAGCGCTGCGAGACGCTCTAAAGGCTGATCAGGATAGTGAAGCTTAAAGGCTTCCCACAGCACATCTTCAGGCAATTCAGGGTTATACCCTAATTTTATCAAGGCCTTATAACGATCAAATGAATCTGAAACTGTAATCGGATCAGGATATACCCCTAAATCATGCGCGGCAAGCTCAGCCCAAGGGAACAGCGCACCAGGATCAGCTTTTCGTCCCGGCGCAATGTCTGAATGCGCAAGCATGTTTTTAATTTCAAATCGTTTCGTAATATTTTTGCAAAGCCCTATCACGCTTGCGATTTGCTCATTTGGAAACGCGCTATAGCCAAATTCTTCACCCGGATTTTGAATTTCAATTCCTATACTCGCCGAGTTAATATCCGTCTCCCCCTGCCAGTAAGAACACCCCGCATGCCAGGCGCGTTTATCCTCATCAACAAGATTAAAAACTGCACCATTCTCATCAATAAGGTAATGAGCGCTCACCTCTTTTTCAGGGTTACAAAGCCAGTCTGTGGCAGCCTCTTCAGCGCTTGGACGGCCAGTATAATGCAGGATAATCATATAAGGCGCGCCTTTCATATCAGGAGCGCGCTCATTGAAATTAGGGGAGCGATAAGTGGTGTAATCTATATCCATGTAACTATTTCAGTCAGTTGTGCGAATTTATGAATATGATAACGTAAAAAGGATAGATTTTAAAATGCGCGGACTTATTTTACTCACGGCTTTCATAATGCTGCTTATTGGTGGTGTAGCCTATTTATACTCATCAACACCGGCGCGTGCAAAAGGAGACATGCTTATGGATAAGAAACCTGAAGGTTACCCTGTTGCTATATTAGCGGGTGGGTGTTTTTGGTGCACAGAGAGCGAGTATCGCGCTATTGATGGCGTGCTCTATACACGCGTTGGCTATATTGGCGGGCATTTAGATAATCCGAAATATGAGGATACGCATGATAGCAAGTCTGGTCACGCTGAAGCGGTTGAGGTGACTTATGATCCTAAGGCGGTGAGTTATGAAGAGCTTTTGCGCTATTTCTTGACCAAAGCGCATGATCCGACGCAGCTTAATCGTCAAGGCCCGGATATTGGCACGCAATATCGCTCTGCCATTTTCTATGCAAGCGAAGAAGAAAAAGCGCTGGCGCAAAAAGTGATTGATGAGGTGAGCGCCGAAAAAGTTTGGGACAAGCCGATTGTCACGACCTTAGAGCCTGCAACAACATTTTGGGAAGCGGAAGATTACCATCAGCAATATTACGAGAAATATGAAGAGCGCACAGGACGTCCTCATATAAATGATTGGCTGAAAAGGCAAAGCCGTTAAGGCTTTGACCGTTACTTTAAGCGGCTAAACCTTAAGCCGCTTTAGCTTTACTCATAACATCGGCGCAGCGGTTACAGAGATCGCCATTTTCATCAACCTCAGGCGTGATTTTCCAGCAGCGTTGACATTTCGAGCCTTCGGCCTTGTTAATCTCAACACCCACAGCGCCAGCATTTAACGTCACAGCAGACGTAATACAAACATCAGCCATATCGACATTTTCAAATACGCTTAAGTCTTGCGCTGTAATCACAGGGGCCGCCTCTAAAGATGAGCCAAGCTCTTTTGATTTACGCAATGGCTCGATCGCTTCCAGAACAGCCTTACGTACCGGCATGATTTTTTCCCATTTCGCCGCCAAAGCTTCATTACTCCAGCTTGCAGGTGTTTCAGGGAAATCACGCAAATGCACCGAAGCCGCTTCATCGAACAAGTCTTTTGGGGCGTGGCTCCATGCTTCTTCCGCTGTAAAGCTCAAAACCGGGGCAAGCCAAGCTGATAGACGCTCAAAGATATGCGCCATAACAGTTACGCTCGCGCGGCGCTCAAAGCTATCCAATGCATCACAGTATAGGCGGTCTTTACGGATATCGAAATAGAAAGATGAAAGCTCGGCGTTACAATAATCATGCAATGCTTTTGTCATTTTCATGAATTCATAATTCTCGATATAGCCGCGAACCTTCTTATCCATCTCTGCGAGCTGATGCAAAGCGAGTTGCTCAAGTTCTGGCATTGAAGACACATCCTCAATGAGATCAGCTTTACTTACACCATCAAGTGCACCCAAAAGATAGCGCAAAGTATTGCGGATGCGGCGATAGAGATCGCCAGTCATTTTGAGGGTATCTTTACCAATGCGGATATCTTCAGAATAATCAGAGAGCAGCGCCCATAGGCGGATAATATCCGCGCCATATTGATCCATCATTTTCAAAGGATCAACGACATTGCCCAGAGATTTGGACATTTTATAGCCCTTATCATCAAGTACGAAGCCGTGGGTTAATACATTTTGATAAGGCGCTACGCCATTTGTTCCAACGCTTTCAAGAAGGGACGAGTGGAACCAACCGCGATGTTGGTCAGAGCCTTCAAGGTAAAGATCAATTTGCTTTACCCCTTCATAGCATGGCCATGTCTGAGTATCTCCCACAACAAATTCATGCGTTGAGCCGCTTTCAAACCAGACATCGACAATATCCATCACTTTTTGATATTGGTCAGCCTTTTCACCGAGGAAGCGCTCCTCTACGCCCTCTTTATACCACGCATCCGCGCCCTCTTCTTCGAAGGCCTTTTGGATTTCATCATAGATAGCAGGATCATTTAGCACTTCGCCTGTATCTTTATGCAAGAACAAAGCGATTGGCACGCCCCATGCGCGCTGACGCGAGATACACCAGTCAGGACGGTTTTGGATCATTGATGTGATGCGCGCTTCGCCTTTGGCAGGAAGCCATGCTGTTTCCTTAATAGCATGCAATGCGTTTTCACGAAGCGTTGCATTTGAATCCTTAAAGGTCGCCCTATCCATACCGATAAACCATTGCGGGGTTGTACGGAAGATGATCGGCGCTTTTGAGCGCCAGCTATGCGGATATTCATGGCGGATAGAGCCTTTAGCCAGTAGCTTCCCTTGCTCAACAAGCGCTTTAAGCACTGCGAAGTTACCATTGCCGATCTCGCCTTTTTGGGTATAGACTTCAAGGCCTGCAAAAAGCCCCACATGCGGGCGGAACTTCCCATCATCAGTAACGTTATCTGTAATTTCGATTTGCTGATTTGGGGAGCGGTTTTTATTCTCGGCATTAATGAGATGGAAGTCATCCTCACCATGACCAGCGGCGCAGTGCACGAAACCTGTACCCGCATCAGCGGTTACAAAATCACCACATAAAAGCGGCACGCCGATCTCATAATCATAATATGGATCTGCATCTGCTAGAGGGTGCTTAGCAATTGAGCCCGCAGCTTCTGAGCCTTTAAATGTGCCAAGCTGCGTCCAGCTTTCGATTTTTGCCGCTTGTTGAACACTTTCTGCGAGCGCAGTTGCGAGGGCAATCTTATGTGTGCCGTTTTCATCTTCATATTCGTAAACGCCATATTCCAGATCTTCACCAAACGCGATTGCGCGGTTAGATGGAATTGTCCAAGGCGTTGTCGTCCAGATTACGATATCAGCGCCTTTTAAAATCTCGACATTGGTTTGCACAACTGGAAAGCGTACCCAGATAGTGATGGATTTATGCTCTTTATATTCCACTTCCGCTTCGGCGAGCGCCGTTTTTTCAACGACAGACCACATCACAGGCTTTGCACCTTTATATAGGCCGCCATTAAGTGCGAATTTGTGAATCTCACGCACGATTTTACTTTCGGCGCGGTTTGTCATCGTACGGTAAGGCCCGCCAACTGGCTTGCCCTGATCATTTATTTTTTCCTGCCAATCGCCGCTAACGCCTAAGCGCTTGAATTGCGCGCTTTGTATATCGACCCATTTTTGCGCAAATTGGCGGCACTCTTCACGGAATTCGAGTGCTGGCACTTCGTCTTTATCTTGCCCAGCATTGCGGTATTTCTCTTCGATTTTCCACTCAATCGGCAAGCCATGACAGTCCCAACCCGGAACATATGGCGCATCATACCCCATCATCGTGCGGGATTTTACGACCACATCTTTGAGGATTTTGTTAAGCGCATGCCCCATATGGATATCGCCATTTGCGTATGGAGGGCCATCATGCAGAATCCATTTCGGACGCCCTGCAGATTTTTCGCGAATTTTCTCATATAGCCCTAACTCTTCCCATTCAGCCATAATTTCAGGCTCTTTCTGTGGTAAACCACCACGCATTGGGAATTCTGTTTTCGGTAAGAAAACGCTATCTTTATAGGTGTCTTTATTCTGATTATCGCTCATTGTCTATGCCTTTATTATTGAGGGCACTATGGCGTGGGATCGCGGAGAAATCAAGCTTGAAAACACCTATAATTCTGCCCTAGCAACATGGTTCTGAATTGCCTCTGTATTAATTTCAACCTTCGCCGTTTTCCAATCCTTTGCACTCAGATCATATAATCCAGACAATTTAGAAGAACTGTTTTTCATTACCCCTTGATTTTTCAAGGATTCAGCAACTACATCTGTATCAGAGAGCTGCTCAGGGCTCAAATTAACCTTATATGCTGATCTAACACCAACATTAGCACTGTCATAGTGTATTACCACAGCCATAAAATCATTCGGACTTGCCACATCTTTATATATCTCATATAAACGCTCTACACCCTTAAACGATAAAGAATTTGATATATCAATACTCATTTTCACCTCCACAGATATCCTAAATCTAAGGACGTAGTTAACACTAGATTGTTTTTATGTCAATATTCTACATCCCTAAAAGCCAGATCGCGGCAGGGATATAAAAGAGCGCGAGGAGTGTGCCGATTAAAACTGTCGTAGCGGCTTTTTCAGGGTGCAGGCCTAGCTGCGCTGCAAAGGCGACAATATTTGCGGCTTGCGGAACAAGTGCGAGGATCATTAGCATGTGATGCACTTGCTCATCAAAGAGCTGAAGATACGCATTATCAATCGCGATACATCCCAGCGCAAGTAAAGGCCACATAATGATCTTGCCGACAAAAGAGAAAGCGATAAAGCGTGGACCAAGCTCAAAATGCTTCATTTGCGCCATAGCTGCGCCGATCAGCATCATACCAATCAATACATACGCCCCTTTGAAGTAAGACCAATATGTGTAAAACACGGTTGGAAGCTCTACATTTAGGACATTTATGATCAGCCCTGCTGCAATCGCATAGAGAGAGGGAAAGCGGGCAAGTTTTATGAGGGATGTGCGCACATCAAAGTTACCGCGCGCAGCGATATAATAAGCAACTGTTGATTCAAAGACATTGCCGCCCAAAATCATCAGCATATAAATCCCGATCACCTGCTCTTCGAAGAGTAAGAACACAACCGGCAAACCGAAATAGCCCATATTCCCCATTGAGGCACACATTGCGACAAGGTTGGCGCGGCTATCGCCATAGATTTTGCGCCCTGCATTCAAGATCGTCATTGAGACAATCACAGAGAGCAGATAGACAACGATAGGCAGGATAATATAGGAGAGCTTAAGCTCTAAATCTGCCATAAAGCCGAAAGCGACAATCGGCAAAATGATATAGATTGATAGGCTGCCTAGCGTTTTAGGGTCGACTTCAAAAAATTTCGAGGCGAGATAGCCGATCAAAATAATCACATAAAGTGGAATCAAATTATTAAGAAGCAGAAAGAATGTATCCATGATCGCAGGCTCAAATTAAAGTAAAGGTTTGAGGATTTCACGCGCTTGCGCACAATCTTCATTCATTTGCGCAATCAGCTCATCGAGAGAGTTAAATTTCGCTTCACTGCGCAAGCGTTTAACTGGGCGCACATGTATGACCTGATCATATATGTCACGATCAAAATCAAAAATATAAGTCTCGATTTGCGCTGTTGGGATCTCAAACATAGGACGAATGCCGATATTGGTTGCTGAAGCGTGCCAAACATCTTCGCCTTCAATACGAGTTAAGGTCGCATATACGCCATAGGCAGGATGCACTGTATCGCCTAGCGCGACATTAGCTGTTGGAAAGCCGAGCTCACGTCCGCGCTGATCGCCCTTAACCACGATGCCGCGCATCTCCCAATCCCAGCCCAGAATTTCATTTGCGCGCTCTATTTTACCATGACGCAAAGATTGGCGAATAAGGCTAGAGGAATAAATCTCACCCTCTTGTGAAGCTATTTTATTCACCGCGCTGACTTCAAAGCCTGCCTTTTCAAGCGTTTCAATTGTGCCCTTACGCATTTGACCAAACTGAAAATCATCACCAACAACGATATGCGCGGCACCTAGCCCCTGCTTTAAAATATTCTCGATAAAAGCATCCGCAGTTTGGCTCGCGAAGTCCCAGTTAAACTCTAAAGAGTAGAGATGATTGACGCCATGAATCGCTAAGCGCTCAGCTTTTAAGGCGGGCGGCGTTATGCGCGTTGGCGGGTCATCGCTACGAAACAGGCTGCGCGGGTGTGGCTCGAATGTCAAAACCGCCAAATCCAGTTCTTTGCTTTTCGCGATCTCGGCGCCCTTTTGCAGCAAGGCTTGATGCCCTTTATGCACGCCATCAAAATTCCCAATCACGACGACAGCGCCGCGGGCATTTTCAGGTATTTCAGAGAGCGAGGTCAAAATATTCATAGCTTATTTAGGTAGTCTTTTTCTATTTGTAAAACAAGCCTTTTAGCGAGGTTTTTCGAAGCTGCGAGTGAAGCTGTGAGTGAAGCTGTATAGAGGCTTGCTTCAAGCAGATGAAATCGCTAGTCTCGCGAGCATGACAAAATACATGGCGTTCGTTTTAGCTTTTATCGTGCTTGTTGCTGATCAAATCAGCAAGTGGGCGGTTACTCAATTCATGATCAAGCCTGCGATTGATGTGGGGTATCTCGCAAAAACAGAGCTAAAGCCGAAAGGGTTTTTCGAGTGGCTCATTTCGGCAGATATGTTGCTACCATACACGCATATAGAGATTCTTCCCTTCTTCAATATTGTGATGGTCTGGAATAAGGGCATCTCGTTTGGCCTATTCAATCAAAGCGGACAGCTTGGTGTGTGGCTGATGCTCGCACTGTCTAGCGCTATCATTATATTCTTTACCATATGGATGCTTCGCTGCACGAGCCGCTACATGCTGATTTGCATGGCGTTGATTATTGGCGGCGCTATCGGCAATGTCATAGACCGCGCACGTTTCGGCGCTGTTGTTGATTTCTTAGATTTTCACGCTTTCGGTTATCACTATCCTGCATTTAACATTTCTGATAGCGCGATTGTTATTGGTGTTTTTCTGTTAATCATTCACTCGTTCTTTTTTGAAACACAGCATAAAAATGCTACATAGGTAATGCGTAAATAGATGGAAATTAAAATGACTAAGCATATTTTTTATACAGCAAGCCTTTTGGTTATAAGTGGTTTAAGCCTTGGAGCATGTTCTGGCACTAAAGAAACGCTAGGTTTAAACAAAGCTATTCCAGATGAGTTTAAGGTTGTGCGTCACGCGCCTTTGGAAATGCCACCTAATTATGCATTAAGACCGCCAGAGCCAGGCATGGCGCGCCCACAAGAGCAAGAAATGGCCGAGCATGCTGCGCAAACCGTCTTTGGAGGCAGTGCATCAACTACGCCGCCCGCTTATAGTTCTGATGCGGCTGACACGCTTTTACAGCAAGCTGGCGCTCATAATTTAGATCCTGAGATTCGTCAAAAAATTGATGGTGAGCGCAGAGAGCTCAATGATACGAATAAAACGGTTGCGAAAAAGCTCCTTAATATCGGTAGCGATGATGTAGGAGCAACGATTGTTGATGCTGAGAAAGAAGCTGAGCGCATCAAAAACAATCAAGAAACTGGTAAGGATATCACCGAAGGTGAAGTCCCTAGCATTGATGAATAATCACGCTATATAGCGAAAAGCTAGCTACTCATATGAGCATTTATGTGCTCATGGCTGTATTTATTTTTGAATCCATATGTATTCGAGGTCTTTTATGCATAGATCATTTTATTCTTTAAAGCTTTTAACATTTGGAGCGGTGAGCTGCCTAGCGATGGCGTGTTTATCAAGCAAAGTGATTGCAGAACAGAACCGCCCTGCCCCGCAGGAAGCAGAGAGTGAAAGCGCTAAAGATAAAGTCTTTAATGCGCAGGAATTTATGCTGGATAATGGCATGCAGGTTGTGGTCATCCCGAACCATAGAGCCCCCGTTGTCACACATATGGTTTGGTATAAAACAGGCGCAGCGATGGAGCCTGCAGGTAAATCAGGAATTGCGCATTATCTCGAACACCTCATGTTCAAAGGCTCTGACGTGATTGGCGCTGAGGCACTGGCGCCGGGTGAGTTTTCTAAGACAATTCGTCGTTTAGGCGGCAATGATAATGCATTTACGTCACAAGATTACACCGCTTATTTCCAATCAGTACCGGTCAGCGCTTTAGAACAAGTTATGCGCATGGAAGCAGGACGCATGCGCGGGATGAACCCACCTTTAGAAGATGTAAAGTCAGAGCTGAGCGTGATCTTTGAAGAGCGCCGCATGCGTACAGATAACGATCCGCAAGCGCGTTTTTACGAACAGCTTCGCGCACATAGCTATATCAACCATCCTTACGGCACGCCTATTATTGGCTGGATGCATGAGGTTGCAGGACTTAGCTGGGAGGATGCCAAAAGCTATTATCAGAAATGGTATGCGCCAAATAATGCTATTTTAGTGGTAAGCGGCGATGTAAGCCCTGCAGAAGTTTTGAGTAAAGCCATAGACATATACGGCAAAATCCCAGCGCAAGATTTAGATGAGCGCCAATATTTAACTAGCCCGCCAGCAGAGAGCCAAGCCCGTCTTATCATGAAAGATAAAGCTGTGCGTGAGAGCGCGCTTTATATCATGTTTAGAGTGCCGAGCGCTCACCAAGATAAGCATAAAGCGCTGGCTTTGGATGTTTTCAGAGAACTTATGGCAGGTGGGCCTAGTGCACAGCTATATCGCTCTATCGTTTCTGATCAAAAATTGGCAAGCTCTGCCGGACTTTCCTATGATAGCACTAGCTGGAGTGATGCAGATATTACGATTTATGCGACACCTCTGCCTGGTGTTGAGATTGAGGTTTTAGAAAAGGCACTTCTTGATGAGCTGCGCGCCGTTGTCGAAGATGGGGTTGAAGCCGATGATGTTGAAAATGCGATTACCCGCCTTCAAGAGCAAGCGATATATGCCCGTGACAGCTTGTCTGGCCCCGCAATGATTATTGGCCGCGCCCTTGCGAGTGGCATGAGCTTAAATGATGTCGAATATTGGCCGCATGATATTCAAAATGTGACGGCCACTGGCATTCAAAATGTCGTGAAAGAATATCTTGATCCAGATACACCTCATGAACAGCCACCCGTGACAGGCATTTTAATGCCAGCAGATAAAGAATAGGAGCTTATCACTATGAGAGTTATTTCAACGTTTTTCCTTATTCTATTATGTGCGTTCAGCTTTCAAGCTCATGCTCAAGATGATGGCTCTATTTTGGATATTCAGAGCCTCACGAGTGAGAGCGGTATTGAGATTTGGCTTGTCGAAGATCATAGCGTGCCTGTGATTGCTTTAAGAGCTGGATTTAAAAATAGTGGTACAGCTTATGATCCGCAAGATAAGCAAGGCTTGGCGCGTTTAGCGTCTAATACAATGGATGAAGGTGCAGCGCATTTAAGTGCGCAGAATTTTCAAAAAGAATTAAGAGATAACTCCATATCGCTGTTTTTTAATGCAGATAGGGATTCTTTTGGCGCCTCGCTCAAGACGCTGAGTAAAAATAAAGAGCGTGCCTTTGAGCTTTTAGAACTTGCCTTGAGCAAGCCGCGTTTTGAAGCAGAAGCTGTTGAGCGCATGCGTAATGCTAATCAAAGCCGTATCCGTAATTCGCTAACTGATCCATCATGGATGGCGGCGCGTTTAATGAATGATATTGCCTTTGAAGACCACCCTTATGCAATGAATAGTGGCGGAACGCTCTCTGGGCTGGATAATATCAATAGCGATGATCTTAAAGCCTTTCATAGCGCGCATATTGGTAAGAATAATCTAGAAATTGCCATTGCCGGAGACATAACCGCAGAGGAAGCGATTGAGATTGTCGATGAGACTTTTGGCGGACTTCCTGATGTTGAGCTAAAAACACTCGAAGATTTAAATATCCAAAATACTGGGCATGCTTATCTTTATGAGCGCGATATCCCACAAAGTGTTATTCGCATTACTTTTCAAGGCATTAAAAAAGATGCCCCTGATTACTTTGCCGCACAAGTTATGAATTTTATCCTTGGCTCATCTGGTTTTGGTTCACGCCTAACCGAAGAGATTAGAGAAAAACGCGGTTTAACTTATGGTATTTATTCAAGCCTTTATAATTTAGAGCATGTTAGTGCACTTATAATCTCCACATCAACGGCTAATGAAAATGTTGCGGAGATGATTGAGCTCATCAATAAAGAATTAAGCAAAATCGCAGAAAAGCCTGTGAGTGAGAAAGAGCTTAAAGATGCGCAATCTTATCTCTTAGGCTCTCTGCCGTTAGAGCTTACCTCAACAGACAAGATCGCGGATTTGCTATTAGCGTTAAAACTCGATAACCTACCACTCAATTATCTAGATCAACGTGCGCAAGCCATTGAAGCAATGAATGTGGAGGCTGTGCAAGCCAGCGCAAAAAAACTGCTGGCAGATGGCGGGATGAATATCGTGATTGTGGGCCAGCCAGGCGCGCTTAATTTAGATATAAATGAAATCGATAGCTTGCCGAATGTCGAATAAAGCATAATAATAAAGGCACTTATTTATATGGGGATTAGAACTTAAATATATGCTTACTGATTTAGCAGCGTGGCACGCTTTAGAAGCTCACAAAAAAGAGATGGAAGAGACATCCATCAAATCACTTTTCGAAATAGACCCAAAGCGCTTTAAGAGCTTTCACATCCGTACAGATGGTTTGCTTTTTGATTATTCAAAGCATCGCGCTAGCCTCAAAACAATTGAGCTCTTATGCAACCTTGCCAAAGAATGCGGGCTTGAAAAACGCCGCCAAGATATGTTGGACGGTAAGGAAATCAATGAGAGCGAGCAGCGTGCTGTCTTGCATATGGCGCTTCGTGGTTCAACAGACCCAAACCTTGTTGTCGATGGTGAGAATATCGCTGAATTCGTTGGCGGTGTGCAGGCACAGATTAAGCGCATATCAGAAGAAATTCGCAATAATCCAAAGATCACGGATGTGGTCAATATAGGGATTGGTGGTTCTGATCTGGGGCCGCGTATGTGCTATAAAGCGCTTATTCCGCTGGGTGAAGGGCCGAATTTGCACTTCATTTCTAATATTGACGGGCGCTCTTTGGAGAAGCGTTTACAGCCTCTTAACCCTGAAAATACGCTTTTAATTGTTGCTTCAAAAACTTTCACAACGATGGAGACTTTGGGCAACGCAACGGATGCGCGCGAGTGGCTTTTGACCAAGCTTAAAGAGGAAGACTTACACGATCATATCGTTGCGGTTACAAATAACGTCGAAAAAGCGATGAGCTTTGGTGTTGATGAACAGCATATCTTGCCGCTAAGAGACTGGATTGGTGGTCGTTACAGCGTATGGGGCGCTGTAGGCTTGGCCATTGCTGTCGCGTTTGGCTATGAAGTCTTTGAAGAGCTTTTAAAGGGAGCGCGCCTTGCTGATGAGCATTTTATGAGCGCGCCTTTTGAGAAGAACATCCCTGTATTGATGGCGATGCTAGGGATTTGGTATCGTAATTTTTGGGATTATCCAGCGCATGCTATCCTGCCCTACTCACATGATTTCAGAGATTTCCCACGCTTTTTGCAGCAGATGGATATGGAATCAAATGGTAAAAGCGTAGGCTTAAATGGCGAGCGCCTACCTTATGCAACAGGTCCGATTATCTTTGGTGAGGCTGGCACCAATGCACAGCACGCCTTTATGCAGCTGTTACATCAGAGCGAACAGATCATTCCATCGGATTTCCTTATCTCAGCCAATGCGTATCACGATCTACCAGATCACCACACGCACCTCATCAGTAACGCACTTGCGCAAAGTAAAGCACTGATGGAAGGACAATCACATGAGGATGATTTACAGCGTAATTTCCCAGGCAACCGCCCAAGCTCTACCTTCATGATGCGTTATCCTGATGCGCAGCGTTTAGGCATGCTTATAGCTTTTTATGAGCACAAGGTCTTCACGCAAGGCGTGGTTTGGGGCATTAACAGCTTTGATCAATGGGGCGTTGAGCTTGGCAAAACGATTGCTAAGGACCTTTATGTCACAATGAACCAAGAAGGTCTCAAAGATGGTGGTGACAGCTCGACAAGTGGGCTTATGAATGCCTTTTCAACACATTGCGAACACGCCGCTTAAACGCATCTTGCTAATATTGATTTCCTGTTTTTGGTTAAGTGTGGCATGATATAGATATAAATCCTGCGTAGAATATAAAGGGTGCGCTTATGCTTTTATAGACTGAGCACGCTTGCTAAGTAACATCGTAGAACAAAGATCATAGCGAAGGATACGCCTTTCATATGGATAGCATTCCAGCCCCACAAGATATGCCGCGCCTTAGTCAAGCTGAGCTAGAAAAAGTTATCAGGCTCCATGCCGCCTATCTCAAAGGCATGGTTGGCGGGCAGCGTCTTAACCTTTCTTATAAAAATCTTTCTTCATTAGATTTTAGTGGCAATGACTTAAGTAATGCGGATTTCACAGGCTGTAGCTTGATGGAATCGCATCTGGTGCGCTGCAACTTAAAAGGTGCGAGTTTTTATGGCTGTGATTTACGTCATGCCAATATGCGCCATAGTGATTTACAGCGCGCGGATTTACGCGGGGCTTATCTGGCGGGTGCCAATCTGACCAATGCGAATATGAGCGGGATTGATTTGGGCGAAGGCATTATCATGACGCGCAGTAAAAACGGCACGATGGTTGAGCGCCCTCGCCTTGCGGGTGAAGGCGGTCGGACTGTGCTAACTGGGGCGAAGCTTGGACATAGCACGCTTGATCATGCGCGGGCGGCAGCGGCTATTTTTACGGATGCTGATTTATCGGGTGTGAGCTTTTACGGCGCGAATTTAGAAGGCGCGGATTTTGAAGGCGCAAACCTCACAGGCAGTGATCTTAGCGGCGCGAATTTAGAGCGCGTTAATATGCGCGCTTGTATCCTCACCAAGGCCAAATTATTCGATACAGAGCGCAGAGGCCTTGATCTGACCGATAGCATTACCGATCACGCGATTGGCGCTACGATTGAAAACCTTGGCCGCCCTCTCGAAGAGTTATTGGAGATGCATACATTATGGATCGCCACATCTGGCAAAAAAGGACACCAGCTTGATTTAAGTGGCTATGATTTGCGCGATGCGCGTAATTTAAAGAACTATCCCTTGACCGCAGTCATGTGTATTGGCGCGAATTTCTTAGGACAAGATATGCGTCATTCCGAGCTTCAAAGCGGGGTGTTTGATCGCTCAGATTTTCGTGATTGCCGCTTTAATTATGCGGATTTACGCGCTAGCAGCTATAAGCATGCGAAATTTGTAAGAGCCAATTTGGATGGTGCGAAGCTCAACGCCCTAGAAATTCAACGCGGCGGCGGGGAAACATATATGGCTCGCACAGATTTAAGCGGGGCGAATTTACGCTTTGCCAGCTTAAAAGAAGCGGATTTACGCGACAGCATATTAATGGGCGTTGATCTTCGTGATGCGGATTTACGTGGGGCAGATTTGCGCCGCGCCGATTTCACTGGCGCGCTTATTGATTACACTAAGTTTGATGGCGCATCGTTAGAAGATGCCATTATTGACCTTAGCGGGGTATAGAGAGAGCCGTTGCTGAACTCTAGACGCATCATAGCCACGGTTATAAGCGTCCATTGATAATATGGCATTCATCAATTCCGGTTTTAGTGTCATTTCAATTCTCCTATTCTGCTATTGGTTTGTTTGGCCAACTAAAATAACTATAAGTCATGTTTAATTTACGAGCCTGATCTGGCAACCACCGATCAACAACGCCCCATGTAGTGGGTTCATCGGTGATCTCGAGAGTGATGCTTTTCAGCTTCACTCCTTCACCGAACAGCTCTTCAAAGCGATTAGCAACAGTATAGCTACCTATTCTTTCACCATTGTTTTTACACTCTTCTATCGTATCTTTCGCCCAGGCACAGGTCTCCTTATCATAGACAAGCTCAACGGATTTTGGGTCATTCAGGTCAGTAAAGGTGACCATCTTTATGAAACGATCCGTACCTAGTGGCGCTTTAGTACCGACAGGTAGCGAGTCATAATATTCATAGCCTGCCGGCGTTTCTGCTCCGGCACCCGATGGCACAGGAAACGAAGCATAAAACTCTAAGTCAGAGCTATGAGCTATGAGTGCAAATACATTGCCACGCTCGCCTAGGTTAATAACAACAGCTTCTCCAGATACCTCGCCGTAGTTACTGGCTTCAGGAGGAAATGTTACAGGATTATCATTCCCCATCTGACGAATCGCATAACCGCTCTTTACTCCTTCAGGCGTTTCAATTTCAACCGTCATCTTATAACGCCATGAACTTGGCATCTGATTAGCTTGCACATATGCAAAAATTCCAACCAATAATAAAATCGGTAACAATATGATTGTGAACAAAACTTTCTTCATGCTCATCCCCCCTGCGCCCTTTGAGATATTATATTACAGCGCCTATATTTTATCCACCAGTTAAGAAGCTGAAAAATCTATCAAAGCTGACAGTCTGAGCGCGGCTGTTTATTATACAGGCCATGCGTATTAGACATTTGCCCGAAACTTTGATCAACCAGATTGCCGCCGGTGAGGTAATTGAGCGTCCATTTGCGGCTGTGAAAGAGCTGGTTGAGAATGCCATTGATGCGGGGGCCAGCCGCATTGATATCTCTTTGCGCGATGGCGGGAAGAGCTTAATCGTCATCTCTGATAATGGCTGTGGAATGGGGCAAGAAGATTTAGAAGCGGCCGTTGAGCGCCATGCGACATCGAAGCTGCCGGAAAATGATCTGGTTCATATTGAGCATATGGGCTTTCGCGGGGAAGCACTCGCCTCTATCGGGGCGGTGGCACGGCTGAAGATTATGAGCCGCGAGCAAGGCGCAGCGGAGAGTTTCGAGATTAATGTTGAGGGCGGTAAAAAAGGCGACGTTATGCCAAGCGCGCACCCTTTGGGTACGCAAATTGAGGTGCGTGATCTGTTTTTTGCCACACCAGCCCGCTTAAAGTTTTTAAAATCGGAACGTAGCGAATATATGGCCGTTAAAGATGTTATTACACGTCTTGCGATGGCTTTTCCGCAAATTGCCTTTAGCCTGACCCATGATGAGAAGGTGGGTTTAAAGCTGCCTGCGACACAGGATGCGAGCAGCCGTCTCTCCGCGATTATGGGCAAAGAATTTGGTGAAAATGCCATGAAAATCGAGGCTGAGCGCGAAGGTCTGACGCTTTCTGGTTATGCTGGATTACCAACGCTTCATCGCGGCACAGCCCAGCATCAATATCTTTTTGTCAATGGACGTCCGGTCAAAGATAAACTTTTAACGGGATGCGTACGGGCCGCTTATGCCGATGTGCTTCATGGAGGTCGCCACCCTCTTTTAGCGCTTTCACTTCATGTGCCGCCAGAAGAAGTGGATGTTAACGTACATCCGCAAAAAGCCGAGGTGCGTTTTCGTGATCCAGGGCTGGTTCGCGGCTTGATTATATCCGCCTTGAAAAAAGCTATTCATGAGCATGGCGGCGCGGCCTCCTCCAGTGTTTCAATGCAAGCTTTGGGGCGCTTCAGCCCTGAGCATAGCGCAAGCGCGGGTGCTTCTGCGCCCTCACCGTCCCTGCCGCTTACGCGTTCTCAAGGCGCGCCTGTACCGATGAGCTATGCACGCTCTGGGAGCGGTGCGCCAGCCTATATGCCGTCCTATAATTCTGCGATGCATGACTCGCAAATGGCTGTTTTTGAGCCGATTACGCCTGCACATAGCCAAGGCTCTTTAGCCGTGGATATGGCGCCTGCCGCGCGCTTTGAAGCAGAAGCCAATGAAATACAAGAGGTGCGAAGCGATAACTTCCCGCTTGGTTCTGCGCGGGCGCAGCTTCATCAGAATTATATTGTTGCGCAAACCTCTCAAGGCCTCGTGATTGTTGATCAACATGCAGCGCATGAGCGCCTTGTTTATGAGCGCTTTAAGGCGCAAATGGAGGAGCGCGGCATTGAAAAGCAAGGCCTGCTCAGCCCGGAAATTATCGAGCTAGAGGAGCGTGATGCAGCGCGCTTGCTTAAGCATAGTGAAGCACTTGCCAAGCTCGGGCTTGAGATTGAGCCTTTTGGCGCAGGCGCTATTGCGGTGCAGAGCCTTCCTGCGTTACTAGGGGACAAGCCAAATTTGCAAGGGCTTATTAACGACTTGGTTGATGAACTTGCTGAGCATGGTAATGCGCTCTCGCTGGAGGAACGTTTAAACCATATTCTTTCAACAATGGCCTGTCATGGCTCTATCCGCAGTGGGCGGCGCATGAATGCGGATGAAATGAATGCTCTGCTGAGACAAATGGAGCAAACACCTCTGTCCGGGCAGTGCAATCACGGACGCCCGACCTATATTGAGTTATCATTGGCTGATATTGAAAAACTCTTTGGCCGCAGGTAGACTCTTTACCTAACGATAACCGTAAGGACGATGACTATGGATCATGACGCGCTCAAAAAAGAAAAAAGCATATTAATGAATATGTATGGCTTGTTTGGAGCCGCTATTATCTTGAGCGTTTTACCACATGTGGCGGCGGCCGTTTTATCGCTGATCTTTTTTAGCTTTGCTCTTATACGCTGTTACGCTTTGCGCAAGAAGGCTGAGCACGCCTCGTTGATTGAAAATCATATGAGTTATTTGATCCGTACTTTTTGGATTTCGGCGCTGATTGCGTTTGTAACCATGATCGCTGCGGGGATTTATCTGTTCTCATCGATTGATCCGATGGCGTTTTACCCATGCGCTGAGCCGATTATTGCGCATGCGCAAGAAATGGCGGAGAAATCTGATATCGCCCTACTCGCCTCAATGAGCCAGCCTTGTATGGCAAATTTTTTAGAGGCTAATCGTCATGCTTTGATGGCCGCGCTTGCAATCGCAGCAGTGCCTGTTTTGCTTTATGTAGGCTATCGATTTGCCGCGGGCTTATCACGCGCTAGTAAAGGCTATCGTATGGCTAACCCTAAGGGATGGCTGTAGAGATCATGAAACTGAACATTTATTTTGCTGGTGGTTTATTTGATCATAAAGAGCTGGTCGGCAATAAGATCATGGCTGAGGCGATCATGCGAGAAAGCACGCATTTTCGTATTATCTTGCCACAAGATTTAGAGCATGAAAGTAGCCGCGATATTCATATCCGCAATGCTGATTTACTAGGCGTTGCGCAAGCTGATGCTTTGATTGTGAATATGGATGGGGCGCCTTTGGATGATGGTACTGTCGCCGAGTTCATCTTTGCAAAAGCGCTTGATATTCCATGCGTGTTATTTCGCTCTGATTTTAGAGGCGCAGGCGACGCTCAACATGCTGGCGCTGATCCGTGGAACTTAATGCTTTCAGGCTGGCCTCGATGTGAGCGCTATATCATTAATGCCCTTGCTCATTATGAGAAGGATTATGAAGCGATGATGGCAAGCTATAGCCATATCGCTAAGGGCTTGGCTGATGCGCTTGATAAGGTTTTGGCAGCGCCAGCCGTTTTAAGTGATGCACAAGAGTTACGCTTAGCGTTTAAGATGCAGCAAAAGCTATGCGGGAGCGCGTTTGAGCAATATTTAAGTGATGAGAAAATTGAAGCCCTTATTCAGCGCCGCCTCGATACACATGCCCGCTATTTGCATACACTCTCTTAGCCAGTAGCGTTATGCACTGAGAAGCTGTAAATAACGGTGAGCGGCTTTTAAATCTCTCATCATTGCATCGCGTTTGCTTTGCTCCATAGGATCAAGGCCGTATTTCTCCTGATCATAGATTTTACCTTTAAAATCTTCCTCAACATGCGCGGCCGCAAAAAGATCTTCAGGCGTAATCGCATGTTTTATAAAGGCTAGGCCAAGCACAAGCGAGCCGCTAGCGGACACAGCTAATTGAAAGGCTGTGAAATGATGATCATCTAAATCAGCGATATAAGAGGCGACAAGCTGATGAGCGAGCGGCGGCTGATTTAGGGCTGTGATCGCACTGGTTGTTTCTAGACGGCTATCAAAATGCTCTTCAAACCAATCAACCCATTTATCCCAAGCTTGTTCCTGCGCTTCGCGCTGCCCTGGCGGCTCATCCCCTGCGCGGTAGCAAATAAGGTCTGTATCTATATATTTAAGAACGGCGCTTTCCATTGCCGCACGCTCTCTGGCCACGCGATCTAAACAGGTGGTTAGGATTTGCGTAATTGGCATGCTATCAGGAATGATCGTTTCTTGCTGCGCACTCCATTCGGCGGCAATTGCGAAGGCCATATCTTCGCTCGGGGCAAGCAGAGTCGCGCCTGAGGGGCATTTCACCGGGCGCTTATCGAGCATCACATGCCAGCCATTTGCCGCATCATCTTTTAGTGTTGAGACGAGTTTATAAAACTTTTTCACTCTTTTGGGCCCTCTTGATTATCTTTCTTAACGCCAGCCTCTTTAGCTTCATTACTTTCAGCTTTTTGGGGCTGTTCTTGCTTTGGCTGTTCCAGTTGCTGCTTTTCAATCACAAACGCTTTACAGGGGTGATCATCATCCAAGCTCACACCAACAAGCGTTACAGCATAAAAGGCTGGATTGACCGCCCCGAGCAAAAGCCCGCCAATTTTCTTGCTGACATCTTTTATGCTCGGTCTGATTGTAGGGTTTGAAAGCGATCCAGAAAGCACCACACCTGTTGAGATATTGCCGATCGATACATCTTTTGCCTTTGGCGAGATTTTCAGATCCAGCACATCCTTTACGACATCATAATCCCCAGCGCCCGTTACCGATATGCGTTTAGTATCTAAGAGCATCGTTTTGATTTCGGCTAGAGAGCCTTTTAGATTAAGGTCCAGCACAGCACAGCCAACATTGAGCTCTTCTTCAGGGCTGAAACTAGGCAGCATCGCATTGAGCAAGCCGCCGCCCCAAAGCTCAAGCAAGCCTGTTCTCATCTGCCCTTGCCCTGCAACAAAGCTAAAGTGACCATCCATTGCGCTTAGCATTTGATCAACAGTGCGGCCTTGCGTTTTCATATTGAGCGCAAAATCACCGCTTCCCTTTAGCGAAGCTTCAGGCATGACTTGCTCTTGCAAGGCACCGTGGTTAAATTTCTTCACATTTATTTGCATACTCATAGTGGCTGGGTCTTGAGCCGCATTAATTTCAAAATCCCCTGTGAGATCGCCTTGGCTTATCTTTCCTGATAAAGGGTCTAGGGTGAGTATTTTGTTTTTAATGAGTAACGGTGCTTTAACTTCACCGAGGTTAACTGCACCGCTGCGGAGCTCTTCGATATCAAGAGCGATATCTATGTCGAGATCAGAAAACTCAAAATCACCTGAGTTGCTTTTATCCGTGCTCACAAGAGCATTGAGCGTATTAATTGTAGTCATCAAAGCGCTTTGCCCATCCACATCAGAAAGATGTAATCTTTTGGCCTTAAGCGTGCCTTTTACAACTTTGGTTTCGCCTTGTTCGCTATAGGATAGATCAGGCTCAATTTGTGTCTTATTCGGCTCGATCACTAAATCCCCATCGATATCCCAGCCAGATGATGCGAGGGCTTGAAGATTAAGCGTTCCTTTTAAAACCACATTTTCGTTATCACTCACCATCAAATCAGCAAGCTCAAAACCGCCCAAGACTTTTGGCTTCATGTTCGCCGTTATGGAGATCGCACCGATTTTCATTTCTAGCGGGCGTTCTTCAGCAAGCTTATATTGCGTAGCCGCTCCAGAGTTCACGCGTTCAAAACCGATACTCGCTGTGATTGGGGTTTGCTCAATAGAAGCCTTAATAGATAATGGCACTTTATTCTCTTGAGCTTTTTCTTCATTGAAAAACACATATTCAACTGCGAGTGCTTTAGGCAATAGAGTCCCCGCATTGGCTTTTAAGTTTTTCAATTCAATATTTTTTATATAGCCATTGGCAAATGCGAGGGCGAAAAAGCTCATATCAAGACGGAGCTTTTCAATGCTCATAACAGGCTTATCGCTTAGCACCAACTCTTTAGGCGCTTGAGGTGTTTCTGCCTCTTGCTCTTGTTCTTGCGTCTGCTCAACTTCGGCAGTTTCTAGCGCTTCAAAGAACTCTATATTTGATGCATCGATCGAGATATAGGGGAAAAATTTCATATGCCCAAATTCATTAATCTTAGCGTGATAGCCAGATTTAATGGTAAGCACTTCTTCCACCGCGCCTTTGAGGGTATCGCTATTACCGCCAATAAAGGTGAGCGCGGTTAGGGACATAAAAAGCAATACGCCAAGATAGAATGTGAATTTAAATGCAAATTTAAATAGGCGCTTAGGTAATGACTTTTTCTGTGGCTTTTCTGTTTGAAGGCCGTTCTCGTCTTCGCTCATAATATTCCTTTATATTTTTTAAGGGCTGCTTAGCCTTTATTCAAATGGATCTTCTTTTAAGTTCGGGCTAAAGCCGAGCTTCTTCCAACTTGTTTTCAGCTCCGGTGGTAATGGCGCTGTAATATCCAGTATTCCAGCGCGCCCCGGATGCGGCAAAATAATGCGGCGTGCATGAAGATGAAGTCGATCAGCCAAGCCTAATGCCGATAGATCTGCTTCGGCTTTACGGCGTGCTTCATGCGTTTCCTCCTGCTCAGGCAGGCGGGCATATTTGTTATCCCCTACGATTGGGCAGCCCATAAGTTCACTATGGACGCGAATTTGGTGCGTGCGGCCTGTGCGTGGCCAAAATGCCATAAAGGCTGCGCTGTCTAGAGCTTGTTCAAGCATGATAAATTCAGTGATTGCTGTTTTACCCTGTTCTTCATCAACGACCATGCGCTCTTTATTATTGCCACCAGCTTTGAATAAAGGGGCTTTGATTGTACCCTCATGCATCTCAGGTGTTGGGCAGACAACAGCCCAATAGATTTTCTTTACATCCCTACTTTTGAAAGCATCACCTAATTTGCGCGCTATTTTTGCTGAGCGCGCCAAGAGTAATATACCGCTTGTTTCTTTATCCAAGCGATGTACAAGGCGCGGCTTTACGCCGTCTCTATCGGCAAGTGCTTCTAGGAGGCCATCAATGTGATATTTAATTTTGCTGCCGCCTTGCGTGGGTATGCCATGCGGTTTATTCAGCGCGATAACATCTTCATCTTGATAGATCACTAGATCTTTCATGAAAGCGCGGTCTTTATCGCTCAGCTTAAATGTCTTTTGTTCTTTTTCACGCTGCCCTTCGATCGGCGGAATGCGCACCTCTTGCCCTGCACTTAGGCGCGATTCAGGTTTTGCGCGTTTACCATCTACGCGAATTTGACCTTTACGCATAAGCTTTTGTGACAAGCCATAAGGTAGCTCCGGCACTTCTTTTTTCAGCCAACGATCAAGGCGCTGACCGTCATCATCATCTTTAACTTTTATATGTCTTACTTGTGTGCTCATGAAATAAAAGACCTCGCAGCAGCCATCGCTGCAAAAAGAGCAATGATTGAAATTATAACGGATATACCAACATAAAGAGCGGCGCTTACATAATTGCCGCGCTCAAACAATGTGGCAAAATCTAAAGAGAATGTCGAAAATGTTGTGAAGGCGCCGAGCAATCCCGTGATCAGGAATGCACGCATAAATTCGGGCGGGCTGAAATAATGGGCAAGCACGACCACGAGCGCACCCATCACGGCAGAGCCTGTAATATTCACAAATAATGTTCCGTAAGGAAAACCATGACCTAATAGCTTTACGGCAGCCATATTCGCACCATGGCGCAGCATAGCGCCCATCGCGCCGCCAGCGGCTATTGCTGCAAATGTTTGTATCATTCTTATATCCTATCTATAGACTTTGCGCTTACACTAAGATATTTAGCTTCACATGTTAAGTGCTTTCACACCAAGCTTACGCGGAATTATTGTCGGGCTCATCGGCTTTTTGTCATTCGCCGCTGCAGATACGTGCGCGAAATGGCTTGGCATGCGCTATGAAACAGCTAGCGTTATCTTTTGGACCTATTTGATTTGCTTGATTTTGGGCCTTATCGCTTCGCCATTTTTGGGCGGGATTAAAGCGACATTAAAGACACCAAAGCTGCCTATCCATATAGCGCGCGGGGTTTGCTCTATCGGGATTGCGGCGTGCGTTATCAAGGCGATGTCGATGGGATTGCCGCAAGCCAGCCTCTACACAATCCTTTTTTTAGCCCCCTTTTTAACCGCCTTACTTGCTTGGCCGCTTTATAAAGAACCAGTTCCAGCAAAGCATTGGGGGATTATAGCTTTGGGTTTTGCAGGCACGTTAATTGCGCTGCGCCCTGGTATTGAGCCAATATCATTGGAAGAGCTCTATGCTTTTGCCGCTCTTGGTTTTGTTGTTATTCTGGGATTGCTTGCGCGCCCACTAGATGCGCGTGAGAGCCTTCATTCTTTATCTTTTTACCCAGCGCTGATTACGCTCATCATTGTAACACCGTTTTTATTTGATCAAGGCTTAAGCCTGCCTGAGAGCATGCATCACTGGTTCATCTATGTGTTAGGGGCTATATGTGTTCTGATGGGATTAAGCGGGATCGCACATGGTTTTCGCATTGCGCCCTATTCGCTGGTAGCGCCGCTTCAATATAGCGAAATGGTTTTTGCCGTTTTGGCCGGATATATCCTTTTTAACGATCAGCTTGATCTGTGGACATATATCGGCTCTGCGCTTATTATTTTGAGTGGAATTTGGCTCGTCGTAAAAGGAAAACATCACTGATGAAACGCGTATCTTTTGTCATCACACTCTATAACAAAACGCCCTATCTCCCTTATCTTTTAGGCGGTTTAGCCGCGCAGAAAGGTGATTTTGAAGCGGAATATGTTTTTGTCGATGATGGCTCAACCGATGACACGGTCAAGGCTTTAAAGGAACAAACGCAAGGCTGGGACAATGTCATTATCATTGAGCAGAAAAATGCTGGGCCGGCTGTTGCTATCAATAATGGCTTTAAGCGCGCTAGCGGTGATTACATTAAGCCTATCGATGGTGATGACATGCTTTTACCGCATGCAACACAGAGCCTCATCGAAGCTTTAGAAGCGCATGATGCTGATTTTTCTTATGCGCCTTATATCCAACAAAGCGCCTATATTGTAGGACAAGACCCGCAAGAGGCGTTACAAATCGCGCATAATGAAAATGCGGCGCACAGTTATGAGGACAACTTCTTTCACATCAGTTTAAAAAGTGCACAGACAAACCCTACATGCTGGATCGCGAAACGCGAAATCGTTGAACGTTCTGGCGGAAGCGATGAGGCCATCTTTATTCAGGATTATTCTTTAGAGCTGCGCCTTGCTTTAATCTGCAAAGCTGCGCGCCTTGATGATGTCATTATGGCGATCCCACAAGAAGCCGAAGGCCGTTTATCAGGCAATGATGCGCAAATTTTGCATGATGTGAATTTGGCTCTCATGCGCTTTGTTCGCGAGCATGAAGCAACGCTCTCTCGAGATGTGATTCAGCACTCTATTCGCCGTGCGTTAGGCCGCGCTTGGAAATGGCAAAAACGTCATAGCACGATTGATTTGAGCGGTGTAAAGCTTGCTATTCGTTATTTAACAAGCTCTTTTATCATAGCAAAGCCGAGTGAAGAATTAGAAAAGATCACATGCGCTCCTTTTACGCATAATGCTCAACTTCGCTTGAAGAGCGCTTAAGGATAGGCATCGACAAGATTGGAAATCTTGACACATTACCATAACTATGCACATATGCATGCATGAGCGATAAAACTAGCAACGTAATGAATGCCTTTGAGAATGGCCGCTTGCGATATCACACAAGGCAATCGGCCTGCCCATTTTTAAATCAGGCAGATTTGCATTTTTTAAAAGAGATTCAGAGGCGCTCTGAGAACAACCTCATCCAGTTTCATGATCCTGTCATGGATGAGCTAAGGCTTCGCATCATTGCGGCAGGTTATAGTGATGAGATGAATGCCGCGTTCAGAGAGATGCTTAAAACACCTGACACGATTAATAGAGAGGCATTAATCACTATTTTAGAGCCGCTTAAAGATTTTTATCAATCACGCATAGATGAAGAATTAGATAGGCAGAAAGGATATGTAGATCAACTCAATTCTCACCGTAATGTCGAACAATTATCAGAAGATATATATGATTACGACCATGAGATAAAATTGCGTAACATCATGCATTTATATGCTGGGCAATCGCCAGTTCTTGGCAAATTAAACGAGATTACGGCGCATATAGATAAGATTATAAATCCGAAGCCGGCTACAGCAGTAGCGCAATTCACTCCCAAGCCAGCTGAATAATGTGCCTCCTTAGGTCTATTTGAGCCTCTTCACTTGAGTTAGAACACCATCATTTTAATGGAACGGCTTTACCCCAACTGCCATCAGCTTGGCGTGTTGTCTGCATAAAGATCATTTTCTGATTTTTTATATCGCCTGCGATAAACCATGCCGTCTTTTCATCCGCGGACAATGAGATTTCTGCATGGTAGAGATCTGTGCCAAGATTCTCTGCTTTTGCTTCCCCCCAGCTATCTCCAGTTTTTTCACTTAGCATATTTCCTGATGCACCATCTCGGCTAAAACGCATTTTGCCGTTTTGAACATAGGGTTGATCTTCTTTTGCGGCTGTATTGATAGCGCCTTTTACTGGCTCGGCTTTAGACCATTCATTATCGCCCAAGCGCTGTGCTTGCCAAATATCCATATTGCCGCCGCGATCTGAGGCCCAATATAAGGTCTTGGTTTGCCAATCATAGTGAGGGTTTGTATCTACGGCGCTACTGCTGAGCCCTATTTTTTCTAAACCGCCCCATTGGCCATTTTCATATCGTGCGAGATAGAGATCTGTAGCTTTTTGAAAAAACATCTCACTTCCGGCAATCATCGCGCAGCAATCCGCATCGCCATCATTGATAGGGATATTATGCGCAACGCTCCAACGCCCTGATTGATCCTTAAAAGCGATATATAGGTCACTATCACTCCAAGGATTTTTATCATTCTTATGATGGTTTGGCGGCGCTGCCCCCTCAAGTTTTGGCGCGCCTTTACCTAGAATAGTTGGAAAGAAATTATAGCGTGCATACATAAACACAGCCATATTCCCATCAGGGGAAACCCATAAGCTATCTGGCCAGCCAGCCCATTCGAAAGGTGAAGTGGATTGCTGAGCAGAACTTCTATTGTCCCCCTGCTCTGCTGCATTTGAACATGCTGGCATCAATATAAGTAATAGTAGTAAATATATTCTCATCATTTTTACCCCCTTAACTTAGCCCAATAATGTAAGCGTTTTTTGACATCTCTTTCAAAGCCACGCTCAACGGGCCTGTAAAATTCATAGCGCCCTATTGCTTCAGGGAAATAGCTTAGCCCTGAAAAGCCTTCTTCCGTGTCATGATCATAGATATAGCCATCTTTATACCCCTGATCTTTCATCATTTTAGTCGGGGCATTCATCGCATGTTTGGGCGGCATGAGTGAGCCCGTTTCTTTTGCCAGCCTTTTAGCCTCTGCGAGCGCCACATATGATGCATTTGATTTAGGTGCGGTTGCCAAATATGTGCAGGCTTGCGCCATAGCGAGCTCTGCTTCAGGGATGCCTAAACGCTCATAAGCTGTCCATGCGTTATTGGCGATAACAAGGGCTTGTGGGTCGGCATTGCCGATATCTTCTGACGCGACACAAAGCATCCGGCGCAGTATATAGGCTGGATCTTCTCCTGCGCCAAGCATTCTCGCCATCCAATAAAGCGCGGCATCGACATCACTGGCACGTAAAGATTTATGAAAGGCCGAGATTAAATTAAAATGCGCATCATTCCCCTTATCATAAAGTGCGGCGCGGCGCTGAATGAGCTCAAGCAAGGCACTTTCATCTAACTCTTTTCCGTGTGCAATAATTTGCTCAGCCATTGAGAGTAAATAGCGCCCATCACCATCAGCCATAGTAATGAGCAGCGCTCTGGCTTTCGGTGTAAGGGGCAACTCGCCTGCTTTTTGCAAAAGCGTTTCTAAAGCTTGTTCATCAAGGCGTTTTAATACCAGCACTTGCGCGCGGGATAAAAGCGCGGCATTCAGCTCAAAAGACGGGTTTTCTGTTGTTGCTCCGATCAAGGTGATCGTTCCGTCTTCCATGACGGGTAAAAAGGCATCTTGTTGAGATTTATTAAAGCGATGAATTTCATCAACAAAGAGCAAAGTTTTTTGACCATTTGAAGCTCTAAATCTTGCGGCTTCAAAGACTTTTCTTAAATCTGCAACGCCTGAGAAAATGGCGCTAATTTGCTCATAATGCATATCGCTATGCTGAGAGAGAATACGCGCGAGCGTCGTTTTACCACAGCCTGGTGGCCCCCAGAAAATAAGAGATGGAATATGACCGCTCTTCAGCATGCGCGTCAGTGAGCCCTGCTCCCCGACTAAATGCTCTTGCCCTACAACCTCATTTAGAATATGCGGGCGCAAGCGTTCGGCTAGAGGCGCATTGCTCTGCAAAGCCTCATTTTTTTCATTATTTGCGAATAAATCTGCCATTTTTCCTTTGCGTATGCTTGACCAATCCCCTATGACATATACTTCTTTAAAATATATTAGAGAAGATTTAAACAGCGATCATGACAAGTTTAAAATATACAGATGAGATAGCGCAGGAAACAGCCGCGCTTTATGAGAAGCTTCAGCCACAATTCTCGCATGAGCGTTGGGAAGATTTAGCACCCTATATCGTAGAGATTAACCGCCTTAAAAAAGAAAAGAACGCGGTTATTTTGGCGCATAACTATATGACCTCTGATGTGTTTTATGGTGTCGGCGATATTGTTGGGGACAGTTTAGGCCTTGCCCGCATGGCGGCGCAGAGTGATGCAGACATGATCATCCAAGCGGGTGTGCATTTCATGGCTGAAACATCAAAAATTCTATGCCCAGAGAAAAAAGTGATTATGCCCGATATGGAGGCTGGCTGCTCTTTGGCTGAGGGGATTACCGCAGAAGAATTACGCGCCTTTAAAGCTAAGCATCCAGGCGCACCGGTTGTCACTTACGTGAACACAACAGCCGATGTGAAAGCCGAGAGTGATGTATGCTGTACATCGTCTAATGCCTATAAGATCATTGAAGGGCTTGCGAATGAAGGCCATAAGCGCATCATCATGGCGCCAGATCAGTATTTGGCGAAAAATGTTGCGATTGAAGCGAAAAAGAACGGTCTTGATGTTGAGATCATTATCTGGGAAGGCAGCTGTATTGTTCATGAGCGCTTTACACCCCAAGATGTTAAAGACTTACGCGCCGAGCATGGTAATGTTGTTGTTTTAGCGCACCCAGAATGCCCACCTGAAGTTATGGCCGAAGCTGATTATACCGGCTCGACCGCGCAAATGGATGATTTCATCAAAACAAACCAGCCAAAAAAAGCGATTTTGATGACTGAATGCTCAATGAGCGATAATATTGCTGTGGCTAATCCTGATGTTGAAATGGTGGGAACATGTCAGATGTGCCCATTTATGAAGCGCATCACTTTGCCGAAGATTTTAAAAGCGCTTCAGAGTGAAGGCCCTGAAGTGATTGTTGATCCTGCAATCGCCGAGCGCGCCCGCCACCCTATCGAGCGCATGCTTAAAATGAGCTAAAGATCAAGGCTGGCGTTTTGCCCCCCTTGGGTACCAACGCTTGACGCGCAATATAGTCTGGTTTGTTATGCTCATTGCTTAACAGCATTTTTAGCGGCGGTTCATCTTTATCGAAGCCCATCTTTGCACGGCCATTTTCATCGCCATAAATCTCAAGCAAATAGCCATACATATAGGGCAGAGTATTTTCCCAGAAATACATCTGATTCTCTTCTATATAATGCGCATTATAGGCCGTGTTTACTTCCAAAGCATCATAATGCAAAGAACGCAGAGCTTGCTTATATACAGAGCTGGATTTAGCATTTTCAGGCAAGAGCAAACGCTCAGGGAATTTAGAGAAATATAGATCAATATGCTCACTCACTGCGTCTGGAGATTTCAAACCAGCTTCTTTATGGCCTTGCCAAAGCTGCTCTGTGCTAGCGGGGAGTGCATTCCATCTCTTCGCTTCGATTGCGCGTGTGATAATTGTATGCAGGCGCGCTTGGAGCTCGACATCACTTCCAAAATATTTGACCATTCCTTCTGAGAAAAAATTATCAATCTCGCGAATTTTTCTTAAAGAGACAGACTTATTAAAAGGTAGCTTCACGCTTTGCGTGCGCAATTGATGGCGCAGAGCGTTTTGAAAATTATTTGCATATGGATCATAGCCAGCACGCTCATCTTTTTGCAGATTATGAACATGCTCATGACCAAGGGTAGATGCTTTTGATCTAAAAGCCATATGCAATGGCCCCAATAATGAGTTTTTAAAACCGCTGGAGAGCGGATTAAGATAGGCTACCGCGGCAAAAGCTGCAGAAAGAGGCGTACCCACCATGGATTTTGCCAAAAACTTATAAAAGCTCACTGAGGCTAAAACCATTAATCCCTGCCCAGGTTTTGAGCTGATATAATCATTCATGAAAATTTGATGATCTAAAATATCTTTATCAGGGTTATCCGCATCATTCACTTTGATCGTCTCATCATCTTCTTCGGTTCGCCCACCGAGAAAAGAAGCGCGCTTCCCATAGACATAGCCATAAGCTGTTGCAGAGTTTAACGCTCTCGAAAACTTGCTTGCATGCGGGTCTTTATGAATAGAGATAATCTGCATTTCACGCTCAGCATGCTCTGGGTGATTAGAGATTATATCCGGGAGCTGTTCACCAAATTCAATTTTAAAGATATCAAAGCTGCTGAGCGTTTTATGATCGGCGGCGTCTTGGGCGCGCATGGCCTCATTCATGCGGCGATCATTGGCGCGCCATGAAAATGGTTCAGAGATTAAGCCAAGCAAAGTTTTTTTCATATTATCCCACATTGCCGTAACGATATAGCAGGTAACCATAAATATGCAAAGTAAAGTCCGCGCCTATTACATTGACTTTGAAAGCTAAATTGATAAGAGTGGGCGGAGATTTGTAATAAATAAGAGTAACTATAATGATCTTATCACCGCTATTAATAGAAGATGCCGTTAAGGCTGCACTTAAAGAAGATTTAGGCCATGGTTTTGATGTGACATCACAAAGTCTCATCCCAGCGAATGCCTCAGCAAAAGCTGTATTACGAAGCCGAGAGGCGGGTGTTTTATCGGGCTTGATTGTGGCTCTATCCGCTTTTTCTTTAACGGATGTTGATTTTGACATGGTGATCGAAGCGCAAGATGGCGATGCTATTGAGGCTGGTCAAATTATCGCTAGCATTGAAGGCCCTGCACGTAGCTTACTCATGGCGGAGCGTGTTGCGCTGAATTTCCTTGGGCATATGAGCGGGATCGCAAGCCTTACAGCTCGTTATGTTGAGCTGGTCAAAGATACGGGAGCAGAGATTTGTGATACTCGCAAAACCTTGCCAGGCTTGCGCATTTTTCAAAAATACGCAGTCTATTGTGGCGGGGGTGCCAATCACCGCTTTGGTTTGGATGATGCTATTTTGATTAAAGATAACCACATCGCAGCCGTAGGTGATATTGATCAAGCCCTAGATCAGGCATATATGCTGGCTGGGCACACTAAAAAAATTGAGATCGAAGTCGATACATTAGAGCAGCTTGAAACCGTTCTGGCTAATGGTAAAGCCGATATAATCATGCTTGATAATTTTGATATTGAAGCCCTTCAAAAAGGCGTTGAGATGGCGCAAGGCGCAGCCATTTTGGAAGCTTCAGGCGGCGTCACTCTTGATTCGGTGCAAAAAATTGCGCAAACAGGCGTTAATTACATCTCTATAGGCGCCCTCACCCATAGCGCTCCTAACCATGATTTTGGCTTAGATATTGATATATAAGAATTTTATATCTTTTTTAAAATTATTATATATCTTTAGTAGTTCTTCACTTTTTTCTGTCAGAATTAAAAAGTTGTAAGTAAAAATATAAAAAGAGCGTGTTATTCGGGGGTTTTTCAAGTGATGCATGGGTTAAAGCACCACAGTTTCAAGTACTTAACATTATTGGCCATTTTTTCTATACCAGCGCTAGTGCCTTTTTCAGCACATGCGGCATCTGGTAATGTCAAAAAGCTAGATAAGAAAAATATTACAGAATTTATCATGGACACTAAAGCCATGACAAAAACTGCTAGTGGGACGTTATCAGAAGGTAAAATCACATCTTATTTGAATAAGCATTTGAGTGATGATGCGACTTTCGTGACAAAGATCATCTTCAATATCCCGAATATGCCTCAGCAGGAAATGGTGCTCAATTTAGAGAAAAAAGACTTTATTGATACAGCCAAAGAAGGCGCACAGAATATTAAAGGCTATGACAATATTACCACTATTACCGATATAGATATTTCCTTTTGGGGTAAATCTGCCATTGTGAAAACTGAAAATATTGAGACTGGCTTCATGCCTGTGCCGACTGATCCGAATAATCGCGAAGATGTTGCCATGGAAAGCCGTTCAAGCTGTGCGCAGACATTGGGCGTTGATAAGGGTGTGATTCAGGTTATAACGGCTGTATGCCAAACTGAGATCACATTTCAAGAATAAGGCATATATGCACTAGCGCTCTCAGTCATAGCGCTCTATTCTCAGCTTTATGAGTGAGTTTCACACGATCACAATTCGTTTAACCCCTAATGCACGGCAGAATGCCATTCTCGGCTGGGAAGAAGATTTACTGGGCGAGAGGCTGTTGAAAGTTCAGGTCACAGTCGTTCCTGAAAAAGGTAAAGCGAATAAGGCGCTCATCGCCTTACTATCTAAGCATTGGAAAATCCCGAAATCAGCGATCAGAATTGTGCGTGGAGAGACCTCACGAACCAAAACGCTGGAAGTGAAAGGGCTGGATGATAGCGCCCTTTCATAAGTGGATCTTTACTTAAGTCGTTGCGATTTAAAAA
>NZAJ01000094.1 GCA_002687495.1 Micavibrio sp.
CGAAACAAGCTTGGGCTTACCGTCAGATCTCTCTACTATTGAAGCGTCCTCCTGGTCGTGAAGCATACCCTGGTGACGTATTCTACTTGCACTCACGCCTACTTGAGCGTGCTGCACGTGTAAACGCTGACTACGTTGAACAATTCACCAACGGTGAAGTGAAAGGTCAGACCGGTTCTTTGACTGCTCTACCTATCATCGAAACCCAAGGTGGTGACGTATCTGCGTTCGTACCGACTAACGTAATTTCGATTACCGATGGTCAGATCTTCTTGGAGACAGGTCTGTTTTATAAGGGTATTCGCCCTGCTATTGATGTGGGTGCGTCTGTGTCTCGTGTGGGATCTGCTGCGCAAATCAAGGCGATGAAACAGGTTGCAGGTACTATCAAGCTTGAGCTTGCTCAGTATCGTGAAATGGAAGCCTTTGCACAGTTTGCCTCTGACCTTGATGCCGCAACACAGAAATTGCTTGCACGTGGTGCGCGCCTAACACAGCTTTTGACACAGCCCCAATACTCACCACTTCCAGTGGAAGATCAGGTTGTTTCAATTTATGCAGGCACTCGTGGTTATCTAGATGCCATTCCTGTTGAGCAGGTCAGTAACTTTGAACAGCGTATGTTGGAAGATTTGCGTGCTAATGGATCAGATATTTTGACGGCTATCCGTGAGAAAAAGGTTCTTGATGATGACACAGAAGGAAAATTGAAATCCTTCCTAGACACATTTGCCAAGGGCTTTGCCTCAAACACAGGTAAAAAGGCGGCTTAACCATGAGCGCATTCCCTCAGGTTGAAGATTATGGCGGCTTTATAGCGTCGATTGCACCGATTGGTGACCGCCTACATGCGCAAACACCAGAGGGTATGGTTATGGTTGATCATGATGAGAGCACAGGCCTGTCAGCCTTTGTTCCTGAGGATCAAAAAGAAGCTTTTTGTAAGGCAAGAGAAAAGTCATGGGAAGCGTCCAGAGTGCAAACCCAGACTTTAAAATTGGAATTATAGAGTAAGAATTTATGCCAAGTTTACGTGACTATAGAGACAGAATATCTTCGGTTAAATCGACGAAGAAGATTACCTCTGCCATGAAAATGGTGGCTGCGGCCAAGTTGAAAAAGGCCCAAGATCAGGCGGAGGCTTCACAACCTTACGCACGCGCTATGGCACAGATGTTGTCACGTGTGGCAGCTGGTGTAACGGCTGGCACAGGTCCAAAATTGCTCGTCGGTACAGGGCGTGATGAGAAATATCTTCTTGTTGTTGTGACCTCTGACCGTGGTTTGGCAGGTGCGTTTAACGCGAACCTTGTGCGTCTGGCACAGCAAGAAATTACACGCCTTCAAGGTGAAGGAAAACAGGTGAAGGTTGTTTGTGCGGGGCGTAAGGCACGGGACCTGATTAAGCGCACACACAAAGACGCAATCATTGAAAGCTTCACAGGCATTACAGGCGGTAAAAACGTTGATTACGCTGATGCAAATAAGATTTTAGAAGTCATCATGAGTGAATTTGATAAGGGTGAGGTTGATGTTTGTCATCTCATTTACAACGAATTCCATTCTGTTTTGACACAACGTCCTCGTTCACAACAGCTTATTCCATTTGCACAAGTTGAAGACAGCAATGTAAACGACAATAAGGACAAGGACGATGAGGTGTCACGCGAGCCTGCGTCACCTTATGCGTTTGAGCCGAATGAAGAGGAAATTCTCTCAAGGTTGTTGCCCAAGAATATGGGTGTGCAGATTTTCCGCGCGCTTCTTGATAGTTCCGCTGGGGAACAAGCTGCTCGTATGACAGCGATGGATAACGCAACACGTAATGCGGGTGAGCGTATTAAGGATCTGACGCTCATCTATAACCGTGCGCGTCAGGCTTACATTACAAAAGAATTGATTGAAATTATTTCAGGTGCCGAGGCGGTTTAACCCACCAACGCAAACTAAAAAAAACTTAAAAGTTTCGGAGAAAAAAGAGGAAGAAAAAATGGCAACGAAGAAAACAACGACAAAGAAAGCAGCTAACGCAAGCGCAACAGGTCACATTCAGCAGGTGCTGGGTGCGGTTGTTGACGTGCAGTTCACAGATGGCAATGTGCCAGCGATTTTGAACGCGCTTCATACAGATAATAACGGTAAACTTCTTGTGCTTGAGGTTGCTCAACACTTGGGTGAAAACGTTGTGCGTACAATTGCGATGGACTCAACAGATGGTCTTGTACGCGGTACAGAGGTCACTGACACAGGCGAGGCGATTGCTGTTCCTGTTGGTGAAGCGACAAAAGGCCGTATCTTTGATGTTGTTGGAAACGCAATTGACGAACGTGGTGATGTGAAAACAAAAACAAGATGGGGTATTCACAGAAAAGCGCCCGAATTTGTTAAACAAGCCACAGAAACAGAACAGCTTGTCACAGGGATTAAGGTTGTTGACTTGCTTTGCCCATACGCCAAGGGTGGTAAGATTGGTTTGTTCGGTGGTGCTGGTGTTGGTAAAACTGTGACAATCATGGAATTGATTAACAACATTGCAAAGGGACACGGTGGTGTGTCTGTGTTTGCCGGTGTTGGTGAGCGTACACGTGAAGGGAATGACCTTTACCACGAGATGATTGAATCTGGTGTTGTTGTACCAGGTGATGAGAAGAAATCAAAAGCTGCCCTTGTTTACGGTCAGATGAATGAACCACCAGGAGCACGTGCACGTGTGGCCTTGTCTGGTTTGACAATGGCTGAATATTTCCGTGACGAAGAAGGCCAGGACGTTCTTTTCTTCATGGATAACGTGTTCCGTTTCACACAGGCCGGTGCCGAGGTGTCAGCGCTTCTTGGTCGTATCCCATCTGCTGTGGGTTACCAGCCAACACTCTCAACTGACATGGGTGCATTGCAGGAACGTATTACGTCAACAAATAAGGGATCTATTACATCTGTTCAGGCCGTTTATGTCCCTGCGGATGACTTGACTGACCCTGCACCTGCGACAACCTTCTCACACCTTGATGCGACAACTGTTTTGTCACGCCAGATTGCAGAACTTGGGATTTACCCTGCGGTTGACCCGCTTGACTCAACATCACGTATTCTTGACCCGCGTGTTGTGGGTGAGGAACACTATAAGGTTGCAGCTGATGTTCAGAAGACATTGCAAACTTACAAGGCGCTTCAGGACATTATCGCCATCTTGGGTATGGATGAATTGTCAGAAGATGACAAACTTGTTGTGGCCCGTGCGCGTAAAATTCAGCGCTTCTTGTCACAGCCTTTCCATGTTGCCGAGGTCTTTACAGGCACACCTGGGACTTATGTTCAGCTTGAAGACACAATTAAGGGATTCAAGATGATTGTTGAGGGCGAGCTTGACCATCTTCCTGAATCAGCCTTTTACATGGTTGGTACAATCGAGGAAGCCATGGAAAAGGCCAAGAAAATGGCGGCTGAAGCGGCTTAATCATTAGAGGACACTATGTCAGACACAGCAAATAACACATTCCATTTTGAGCTTGTCTCTCCTGCGAAAAAGCTGATTGAAGAGCCAGCCTTTCAGGTTGTTCTTCCGGGTGAGGCGGGGGATGTTGGTGTGCGCAAGGGGCACGCCTCGTTGGTTGTGTCTGCACGTCCTGGTGTTGTTGAAATCCTGCGCGAGCAGGGTGGCACGCCCGAACGTTTGTTTATTGCAGGTGGCTTTGCCGATATCACAGCCGAGCAAACTACATTGCTTGCAGAAGAGGCTATCCCCGTGTCTGAACTTGATGGTGATATCCTCGCCACTGAACAGGAAACACTGATTAAGCTTATGACTGAAACAGATGACATGATTGAGAAAAAGCGTATCAGCGATCAACTTGTCATTGTGACCGCCAAACTCAAGGCCGTTGCTTAGTGAAATTTTTTACGTTCACAGCAAATCTTCTTTTATTTTTCATTTTTCAAGTGAGTGTTTCTTTTGCTTCCCAAGATGTAGCTATTTGTGGTGAAGCATCAGGTTATTCATATTATGCCGATAGGAAGATGGCAACTAAGGATAATATTGGTTGGACTGAGAATAAATATAAAGGCCAGTTCAATTTAAAGAAAACTGATGAAGATGAATTGGATATATTCTTTTCGGGTGTTCTTGGAATAACGTCTGTATTAAGTGAGGGGGGAGAAATAATTCCTGCAACTATTTCAGATGACGCTCTTACACTTGTGGCTATATACCCAAACCAACTCACTGAAACATATATTTTCCAAATTTCTAAATCTGGAGAATATGAGGCTATGTGGACACAGGCGAAAGCCGAAACCCCATTTCCAAACGTTACAGCATTTGTCTCTAAATGCAGCTACATTAATTTTAATGCTTTGCCAACAGACTAAGATTTCAAAAATTCTTTAATGTCTGCGCAGATTTCGGATAACCCTGCTTTTTTGACCTCCACATTGGGTGGGAAGGCCGTTAGCAGACGCGAGGGCATGGCGCTGTCCATCATCACGAATACACCACGGTCATTTTGCGAGCGGATAAGGCGGCCAAAGGCTTGTTGTAACTTCATACGCGTGAGCATTTCATCATAAGCGCGTCCCCCAAACTGAGCGCGGCGTGCCTTATGCAATAATGTCGGGCGTGGCCACGGCACACGGTCAAATGTCATCATGCGTAGCGATGAGCCAAGCACATCCACACCATCACGCAGGGCATCTGTGCCAAAAAGGCATGCATCCTCATTCTCACGGAAGATATCAATCAATGTGCCAATATCAATGTTATCTTCATGTTGAAAGTAAAACGGGACGTTAAGTTTCGAAATAATGTTCTTTTTAATGCTTTTCAGACGACGAATAGAGGTGAAGATATTCAGCGCACCTCCACCAGAGGCCTCAATAAGGTGGTGAAGTGCACTAGACACATGCCCCGCGTTATTTTTATTCACGTCACTGACAATATAAACACGGGCATTTTTCTCATACGGGAAAGGTGAGGGCGCGGCAAAGCGTTTTGCCTCCGTTGAGAGGTAATGCGCCCCTGTCTGGCTCTCTGCCTTTTGCCAGTCATGTGCCTCATCCCCGCTTTTGTCACGTAAGGTCGCGGATGTTATTGCTACACCATGTGCATGTGGCAGGAGCGCCTGTCCAAAGGGTTTCATCGGATCGACCCAGTGGCGATAAAGCCCGACATCCTCCATTTGACCATCAGTCTTTTCAATCTGCATCCAATCGACATAATCCTCGGGCTTGGCACCTGTGGACAGCGTTTCAATCATCCCAATCCATGCACCAATCATATTAAGGGCGCGGCGTTCAAGCGAGAGGCTCAGGCTTTCAATCCGCTTGCGCGTATCAGGATCCATCAGATTTTCACTGTCTTCCTCGCTAATGCGCCTGTCCAGACTTTGCGAGAGTTTCAGCATGGGGGATTGAAGCTTAACAAGGGCATCACGAATGTCAGAGAGTTGCGCAGTTACCGTTTGGGAGAGTGGATAGGTCGGACATTCAAGTGAGTAGAAAACATCATGTGAAACGCTACGCGCATTAACTTGATGCATAAGGCCAATAAAGAAATGTTCAATTGGGCCGTTTGGATTATTTTCTTTGAGGCGCTTCATCCACCCATCAGCGGGTAGGGCCAGTGCATGATGAATAATTTGATAGAGCAATTTTTCATCCTCTGGATAGCTACTCACCAAATCCTCGGCACGTTTCTTTAAGCCCCGATTACGCGAGGCACGACGATTATGTTCGTTCCCCATAATCCATCTGCGCATGTCGCGTGTTTGGCGAGCGGTCAGATGTGCTGCAAATGCACTATCAGCCGCATGAAACAGATGATGCCCCTCATCAAAAACAAGGCGTGGGGGAAGCGGATCGCCCTTGTGCGCAAGTGCGGTTTGTATCATCACAAGGGCATGGTTGGAGATAACAAGCTCGGCATGTTTGGCCTTGCGCGCGGCGCGTTCCTTAAAGCATTTGTGATAATGATCACAGGCCGAAAAAATACATTCGCCACTTTTAAGCGCAAGCCCGCGTGTATTGGCAAAGCCAAAAATATGTGTGGCCCACCCGGGATAGTCG